>NZ_JBSFYC010000054.1:0-53580 GCF_053595675.1 Streptomyces sp. NPDC002446
CGCGGGCCTGACCAGGCCCGGGTCTCGCCCCGGCGGCCCACGCACCCGACCAGGCCCGGCGGCTCGTATGCCGCGGGCGGGCCCAGCCTCCGCCGGGCAGCTCGCGGGAAGGCTGCGGGCAGCCCGCGGCCTGCGAACTTGAGCAGACCTGGCGGCTCGCGACCCCGAGCACGCTCGGCTGCCGTCCGACGGCTCGCGGGAAGGCCCGGCGACTCGGATACCCGAGGAAGCGCCTCGGTCTGGCAACTCGCGGATCCGGCCAGGCCCGGATCTCGGCACCTCGGCTCGTGTGCCAGGACAAGCGCCTCCGTCCGGCGGCTCGCGGGCAGGACCGTCGGCTCGCGGATCCGAGCAGGCCCGGACACCGGCCCGTCAGCACGCGGATCCGGGTGGGCGCCTTGGGCCAGCGAATCGCGGGCCGGCCCGGCGGCTCACGCCCCTGGGCAGGTACGGCCCTCGCGCCGCGGCTCGCGTCCCCGGGCAGGAAGCGCCTCCGCCCGGCGTCTCATGGGCCGGGCCCGGCAAGCCCGGTGGCTGGTGCGTGTCATGGCTTCGGGGCGGCTCGCCAGACGTGGTTGCTCGCCGCGGGGCGGGGTGGGCGCGAGCAGATGTGCCGTGCGCGGGGCATGCGAGAGAGCGGAGGGGCGGGGTGGGGGCGGGGGCGGGGCCCCGGAGGGGCATGGAGGCGCGGTTGCCGGGCTGGGTGCCGATCAAGGCGATCAAGGTGATCAGGGTGATCGGGAGTGGCATTGCCGAGGAGCACTGGGAGTGGGAGGGCGCGCCGGAGGTTATGGGCAGGGTCACCCGTCGGGGGTGGGACTGGCTGGCTGTGCATGGGCGGGATACAGCGTGGGGCGGGGTGGCGTACTGCGTCCTGTGGTCGATCGTGGTCGGCGTTCGTCGCGTTCCTTGGGTGGCTGATATCCCACGGTTCACCTGGGCGTTTGCGCGATTGGTGAGCTGTGGTCGGGGCGACGGCGTACACAGGGATGGGGGGGCGGCGCGGCCGTCGGGATCGGTACAGGTTGACGCTATGTGGGTGGATTTCGAGCGATATGCACGGTAGTGGACGAATTAAGGTCGTCCGGACCGGTATCGAAAAGGTCGCTCTTGTGTAGCACTTGTGTCCCCATGCGGCGCCTGGGGCTGATTTTACTGAGGCAGGTATGGACAATGGGGAATGAACGTGCGAAGCCGGATAGGGGTTTCGCAGGGGGAGTCTGAGTCTGAATTTCTCTCGGGGGAGATGACGTGCGGAAGATACTGGCCATAGCGCTGGCAGCAGTGGCGTGCAGCGCCTCACTGACCGTGACCACCGCTGCGGAGGCGGCAGCCGCCGAGCGGCCGCCTCAGTGTGTGAAGGTGCGGAAGTACCTCAACAAGGGCAGCTCTCGGTACGTCCGCCTGACGAATCTGTGCGGCCGGCGCATCGCGTGCTTCACCATCGTCGTCCCCCATCACAAGGACCGGCACGGCCAGCTTTCCAAGGGCGACACCAAGGAATTCCGCTACGGCACGACGCGGACGCCGCGGGCGCTGTATGTGAAGAACACGACCTGCTGAGTGGCCTGCCGGGCCGGGTGGATCACCGGGCGGATCGGGCGTCGCGTACAGCGATGCCGTCCAGGACCATCGAGAGGTACTGGCGGGCGATCTCCTCGGGGCTGTGCAGGCCGCCCGGCCGGTACCAGCTCGCCGCGACCCAGACGGTGTCGCGGACGAAGCGATAGGTGAGCCGGATGTCGAGGTCGGCGCGGAAGACTCCGTCGGTCACGCCTCGTTCCAGGGTTCCCAGCCAGGCCTTTTCGAATTTCTGCTGGGAGTCGGCGAGGTAGGCGAAGCGGGGCTGGGCAGCCAGGTGCCTGGCCTCTTTCTGATAGATGGCGACGGCCGCGCGGTGCCGGTCGATCTCCCGGAAGGACTCCGTGACCAGGGCCTCGATGGTCTCGCGCGGGCCGAGCCGCGCGGCGAGCACTGCGTCGTAGCCGTCCCATAGTTCGGTCAGGAAGGTGGAGAGGATCTCGTCCAGCATCGATTCCTTGGAATCGAAGTGGTAGTAGAGGCTGCCCGCGAGGATGCCGACCTCGTCCGCGATCCGGCGGACGGTGGTGGCGTTGTAGCCCTGTGCGGCGAAGACCTCGGCCGCGGTGTTGAGCAGTTCGCGGCGGCGCTCCGGGGAGGCATTCGCGGGGGTCGTCTTCTTCTTGGCGGCTGGCACCCGGCCATTGTCGCTCTCAAGCGTGCGGCGCATATCGGCGGGCGGACGCAGACGCAGTACGTTTCGGCGGGCGGATGCAGCGCGAAGCCTCCTCCGTCCACCCCGAGCCCTCCGTCTCACCCCGAGCCTTCGGTGCACCCTGAGCCCTTCGGGCCGAGGACGTCGGGCTCCCGAGCGGGATAGTTTTACTAGTAAAACACCTGTTAATCTTCTCGGTATGGGGAAGCACGCCAGGCCTGCGGGGAAGCGCGGGGAGAGAGGGAGCGCTGGGCCTACGGGCGTGGTGCGTGCACGGCCGTTGCCGTTCAGGAGCACTGTTCGGCTGCGCCGCCCGGTCGATATCTGGCACAAGCCGGCACTCAGCGCGGTCGTTGCCATGGCGATTCCCGACCTCACGCTGTTCGCCCTCGGCCGGCTGGATCTGATCCTCTACACCTCGGCCGGGGCGATGTGTGCCCTGTACGCGCACGGTCTGCCGTACGGCGCCCGCGCCCGCACCCTGTGCTGGATCGTGCTCGGCATGGTGGCGAGTCTGGGTGTGGCGCTGACCGCTGCCTCGTTGATCGCCTCGGCCGCAGTGCTCGTGGTACTCGCCTCGCTGCTCGCCGCCGTCCACAAGATGGTCTGCGATGCGACGCGTATCGGTCCGCCGGGGAACCTCATCCTGACGTTTATCGCTGCGTCGGCGTTCTTCGTGCCGCAGCGCCTGGGGCAGGTGCCGTTGCATATGGCGCTGGCGCTCGGCGCCGGTGTGCTCGCGTGGCTGGTGTGCATGGCGCCGGCACTGGTCCGTCCGCACGGCCCGGAGCGGATCGCGACCGCCCGCGCGCTGGAGGCCGCGGCCGCGCTGCTGCGTACGGAAGCGGGGGCGGGCGCTGCGCGGGGGGCCGGGGTGGCGCACGTCCGGCATGCCGCCGCGACCGCTGTGAACGCAGCCTGGCACACGTTGTCCCTGGTCCCGGCAGCCCGGACCCCGGAGAAGGCCGCGGCACGGGCCGGGCTCGAACGGCTGTTGGTGCGGGCGGAGGCGGTGCTGGGCGGCAGCGATGCGGTGCCGAGCGGCACAGATGCGGTGCCTAGCTGCAGCGATGCGGTGCCGAGCTGCAGCGATGGGGTGGCGGTCGGCGGAGGTCAGGAGTCCGGCCCCGTCGCCGTCTGCGCCGACGTCACCACCAGCACCGGGTCCGGGGGCGGATCCAGTGCCGGATCCAGTGCCGGACCCGGTATCCGTGCCGATTGCGGCAGAAGCGCTGCCGAGGGCGAAGCCGTCGTCGATCTGCTCCTCCTCTGGGCTCGTGAGCTGCGCGGCGGGCGGCCCCTGCCGCAGGTTGCCGGGGCCCCGGCCGCTCGTCCGGGGTGGTCCGCTCCCGGGCACGGGCATCCGAGCGGGATGCGTGCGGTGGTCGCCCGGCTGGCGCCGGGGTCGCCGTTGCTGCCCATCGGTGCGCGGGTCGCCGCCGGATGTGTGCTGGCGGGCTGGGTCTCGATGGCGGTCGGGGTCGGGCATCCGTACTGGGCCGTGGTGACCGCGGCCTCGATCTACCAGGCGAACACCACTCTCTCCTGGCAGCGTGCACTGCAGCGCACCCTCGGCAATCTGCTCGGTCTGCTGCTCTTCACCGCGCTGCTGCCGCTGATCCACACCGGGCAGCTCGCGATGATCGTGCTGGCGCTGGGCTTCCAGCTCGGGGCGGAGGCGTGCATCACCCGCAACTACTGGCTGGGCTCCGTATGCGTCACGCCGATGGCGCTGCTGCTGACGGAGTTCGGCAGTCATCTGCCGGCCGCGACCCTGATCACGGACCGCTGGATCGACACCGTGGTGGGCGCCGCGGTGGGCCTGGCCTGCTGTGTCGTGGTCACCAACCGGCGGGCGGCGGACCGTATCGACGTCGCGCTGGAGCGGCTGGCGGAGGCGGAGACCGCCGCGGTCCGGCTGCTCACGGCGGGGGCGGCGCCCGGGGCGGACGACGCCCGGGAGACGTACCAGGCGCGTGACCGGCTGGCCGGCTGTCTGGTCGAGCTGCGGGAGGCCGTGGAGGTGGCGGCCGGCGAGTGGTGGCAGCGCACCGTCCCGGAGGAGCGGATCGCCATCGCCGAGCAACAAGGTCACCGTGCGCTGGCCGGGCTCGTCCGGCGGCTCTCGGCACCGGCGCTGGCCGCCTGACCCGTACGCCCGCCCGCGCGGCGGACGGCGCCGCCCGGCAGGCACAATGAAGTCCTGTCCAAGCGATCAGATCAGAGAGGTCCCGTCCAAGCGATCAGGAGCCCAGTGCTCGGAGGCCCAGTGCTCAGGTGCCCAGTGCTCGGGGGCTCGGTGCCCAGTGCTCAGGTGCTCATGTGCTCAGGCGCCGGACGGGTTGTTGCGCCGTCCGCCGCGGCGGCGCCCCGATCGCCCGGACTGGACTGGACTGGACCGGACCGGACCGAGCGGGCGTACGGCATGGCCGAGAGGAGAGTGCGGGTGACCGAGGACATCGTCGCAGGGGTGCTGCGCCAGTGGCAGCAGGTGCACCCCGGGCTGGACACCGGCCCGATGGCGGTGATCGGGCGGCTCAACCGCTGTTCCGCTCTGCTGCAGCAGGCGGCTGATGCGCCGCTGCGGCGGGCCGGACTCACCCGGCCCGAGTTCGACATCCTCGGCACTCTGCGCCGGATGGACCGTGAGCTGACCCCCGGCCGGGTCGCCCGCGAGACCTTCGCCTCCGGTGCGGCGGTGACCAAGCGCGTACGGCAGCTGGAGGAGCGGGGGCTGATCGCCCGGCGGCCCGACGACCGGGACCGCCGTGTCGCGCACCTCTCGCTCACCGATGAGGGTCGCGAAACCATCGACCGGCTGCTGCCCGAACAGCTGAGGTACGAGGCGGCGCTGCTCGACGGCATCGGTGATCAGCGGCAGGAAGAACTCTCCGCGGCGCTGGGCGAGTTGCTCGTCGTGTTGGAGGGGCGGCTCGGCAGTCTCATGGAGTGAGAGGGCAAGGGTGGGAGTCACGGCTCCAGATGCACCCGCCTCACCATTCCAGCCTCAGTCCATTCCAGCCTCAGTCGCACCGCCTCACCGTCCCAGTCCCAGTCGCGCGATCCGGCCCCGCTCGCCCGCTGCCCAGCAGCCCAGGTCGGGGGCGCAGTCGACGGTGTCGTACGAGCCCTGGTCGAACGGGTGCCAGGTGCGGCCGCCGTCGAGGGTGAGGTCGCTGCCGGACGGGCCGACCGCCAGGGCGAGCCGCCGGAAGTGCGGGAGCCAGGCGGCGCCGGAGCGGTACGCCTTCGGGGGTGCGGTGGACGGGGTCCAGCTGGCGCCGGCGTCGTCACTGAGGGCGGCGGCGCGGGGCGAGGGCTGGTCGGGGCGGAAGTCGCCGCCGACCGCGAGGCCGTGGGCCCGGTCGCGGAAGGCGAGGGCGAAGACGCCGCGCGCCGGGTCGCCCGCCGGAAGGGGGGCGTCGGTGACCGACCAGGTGCGCCCGCGGTCGGCCGTGTGCAGGACGCGGGCGGTGGCGCCGCCGCCGGTCGCGATCCAGGCGTCGCGGCTGCCGGCGGAGACCAGGCACTGGCCGCTGGCGGCGAACGCGGCCTCGCCGTTCTGCGCCGGGGGCATGCCGTCCGACGGCAGTACGCGCCAAGTGCGGCCGCCGTCCCCGGTGGACAGGATGCGGTACCTGCCGTCCACGGGGTCGCTGAGCGCGATGCCGTGCCGCTGGTCGAAGAAGGTCAGGCAGTCGTAGAAGGCGCGTGGGTCGGTGTTGCGGAAGCTTTCGGTCCAGGTGGCGCCGGCGTCGTCGGTGCGGAAGACGCGTGAGGCCTCTCCCTCACCGATGGCGAGGACGACCGCGCGGCGCGCATCGAACGCCTCGATGTCGCGGAACTCCAGCGCCTCCGCGCCGGGCGGGGAGATGTCGCTCCAGCGCTTGCCGCCGTCGTGGGTGCGCAGCACGGTGCCGCCGGTGCCGGCGACCCAGGCGGTGCTACGGCTGACGGCCGCCAGACCGCGGAAGCGGGCGGTACTGCCGCTGTCCTTGAGCTGCCAGCCGACACTGATGCCTTGGGAGTCTCGGCTGACACCCATGTCTGGGGAGTGCGGACCAACACCGACGCCAATGTCTGGGGAACGCGGACCGACACCGACACCTTGGGAACGCGGACCGACACCGACGTCTGGGGCCTGCCGGTCGGCGGCGACCAGCCCCCCATCGACGCCGAGGGGTCGGCTGGAGCCGTCCACCCCCGACGGTCCAGGCGCTACGGCCACCACGGATGCCACCGCCGCCGCCACCGCCATCACCGCCACCGCCGTGACGGCCACCCGGTGCACGGCCCGAGGCCTGAGCGGAAGCCCGCTCGTGGTCCTGTCCCAGTGCAACCCGCTGTGCAACAAGCGCCGCATTCGCCCCACCCCGCTCGTGTTGTCCGCTGGAAGCTAGTCCAGCGCGGCGACCCCGTCCAGGCCATCGGGCCGCCATCCGGCCGCCACCGAGGGCAAGTTGACGGACGGGCATCCTTCTTGACGGGCCGTCACCACCACTGGTGCCGCGTGAATGACGCGATATGGCCGTCCATAGGCGCACATTCGGCTTCCCCCGTGACGCAGGTCACGCGGGAATCCATGGGAATTCATGGGAATCCAATGCACCTGAGGCAATGACCTGGCCGTCCTAGTGGTTGTCACCCCAGGGATCCGCATCGATTACAAGGGAGCCGGCGATGTCCAGCGTCATCGACCAAGCCGTTTCGGCCCGTCTCATCGCGACCGCTCCCCGGTCGCGGGTGATTCCGGCGAACCTGCGTTACGACCGCGCCGACCCGTTCGCGGTGCGCTTGGTCTTTCCGCCTGCCGCGTCCCTGGACGGTGCGGAGGTGACCTGGATGTTCGGGCGGGAGCTGCTGGAGGAGGGCCTGTACGGGCCGGCCGGGGCCGGCGATGTGCAGATCTGGCCGGGCGACCCGGCCGGTGAGCGCGACGCCGTCGTGGTGGAGCTCCATACCGTCGGCGGGATGGCGGTGGTGCAGTTCGACATGCGGGATCTGCGGAGCTTCCTGATCCGGTCGTACGAGATCGTCCCGAAGGGCGACGAGGCACAGCATCTGGACGTCGAGGCCGACCTCGCCGCCCTCCTGCGGGAGGCATAGGCCGCTCCGCTAGTCGCCGGGCTCCACACCCGGCGCCCCACCCAAATCCCCCCTCCGAGCCGCATCCACCCCCCGAGCCACGTCCGCCCCCCGACCCGGAGCCGCCGCCCGCGCCGTCGCCGTCGCCGCCCGCGCCGTCGCCGCCGCCCCCGGTGCGAAGAGGTTCGCCAGGTGCAGGTCCAGCAGCCGCAGCGCGGTCTGCGGCTCGTGTACTTCGAGCAGGACGTAGGTGGCGAGTCCGTCGGCGACGCTGATCAGCAGCATCGCCTCGTCCTCGGTGGCGCGCTCCGGGGGCAGCTCGCCCCGTTCCGCGGCCCGGCGGAGCTGGTCGGCGAAGAAGGCGCGGAGCTGGGGAATGCCGTTGCGGGCCTCGGCGCGCAGGGTCGCGTCGTGTACGGCGCGGGCGTAGTAGGCGGCGCCGACGAGCAGGCCGATGCGGCTCTTGTCGTCCAGCGGCAGCATGCCCGTCAGACAGGCGCGCAGCACCTCGCGCGGGGTCGGCTCGTCGGTGAGCGCCTCGATCCGCTCGCGGATGCGGAGGGCGGCGAGCTCGTTGATGTGCCGTAGGGCGAAGACCAGCATCTCGTCCCTGGTGCGGAAGTAGTGCTGGAGCCGGCCGAGCGAGATGCCGGCCTCCGCGGCGACATCGCGCAGGCTCGCGGCGTCGAGGCCGCGGCTGCCCGTGATCCGCCAGAGCGCCTCGGAGATCTCCCGGCGCCTGGCTTCGTGATCGACCTTCTTCGGCACGGACGAGACCTTCCTATCGGGCTGCGCGACCACTGTTCACCGTGCGCGGTTCCTCGCGCATGGCCCTGTTTTCGGGGCCTCTGCCGGTTTTTACAAGTCGCTTGTACCGTTATAACGTATCGCTACTCAATACGCTTGACTTGGAAAACGGTGACTCCCTCATGCCCGAGCACGCCGCCCCGCTCCTGCGCCCACCCCGCCACCGCGTCGATCCCCGGGCCCGCAGCTGGTGGACCCTGCAGGCCCTGCTGACGCTCAGCGGCCCGATGCTGCTCACCGCCCTCGTCATGGCGGTGCTGTCCCTGCTGTTCTTCCCCGGTGCGCTGCCCTGGCTGGGGCCGCTGCTGCTGGTGGTGCTCGTACTGCCGGCGCTCTGCTATCTCGTGCTGATGCCACGGTGGCGGTACGCGGTGCACGCCTGGGAGCTGGGCGGCCGCGCGGTCTACGCCGCGGGCGGCTGGTTCTGGCAGAAGCGGCGGATCGCGCCGCTGTCCCGGGTGCAGACGGTGGACACGGTGCGCGGCCCGCTCCAGCGGCGCTACGGACTGGCGACGGTGACCGTCACCACCGCCTCGACCGCGGGCGACATCAAGATCGCGGGGCTCTCCGACGCCGACGCCGAGGAGCTGTCCCGGCTGATCGGCGAGGCCGCGCAGGACGTGCCGGGTGATGCCACATGAGCGCGCCACTGCCTCCCGAGGTGCCCGGCGTGTCCGGCGAGTACGGCGTGTCCGGCGGGTACGGCGAAGCCCTCGCCGTACCGGGCGCCGCCCCCTCCACCGCGCCCGAGTGGCGGCGGCTGGATCCGCGCACCCTTCTGGTGCACTGCGGCTGGATGGGCGCGCCGCTCGCTTCGATGGCGCTGACCGCGCTGGCCACCGGGGGCCGGATCACCGCCAGGGCCTGGATCACGCTGGCCGCCATCGCCGCCTCGTTCGCCGTCGTCACCGTGATCGGGCTGATCCGCTGGGCCCGTACGGAGTTCCGGGTCACCGCCGACACCCTCGACGTACGGAGCGGTCTGCTGAACCGGCGGCTGCGCAGTGTGCCGCTGCGCCGGATCCGCACCGTCGATCTGACGGCGTCGCCGCTGCACCGGCTGCTGGGCGTCACCGTGCTGCGGGCCGGCACGGCGGGCTCGGCGGACGGCGGCGGCGAGCTGTCCCTGGAGGCGCTCACGGTCGTTGAAGCGCACCGGCTGCGCGCGGAGTTGCTCGCCCGCGCGGACGCCGAGGGGGCCGCGAAGGACCCGGTGCTGGCCCGCATCAGCTGGCGCTGGCTGCGCTACGCACCGCTCACCTTCTGGGTCGTCGGCGGGGTGTTCGTGGTGGCCGGATCGGTCTACCGGGTGCTGGACGGCATCGGCATCGAGCCGTGGAAGATCGGCTTCGTCCGGGAGGCGTTCGCCGAGTTCGGCGCGAGCGCGCTGTGGCTGACGATCCCGGCGGCGCTGCTGGCCGTCCTCGCCCTCGGCTCGGCCGGCGCGGTCGCGCTGTACGTCGAGAACTGGTGGAACTACAGCCTGGAGTGGACCGACGCGCGCACACTGCGGGTCCGCCGGGGGCTGTTCACCACCCGCTCGGTCACCATCGAACGGGACCGGCTGCGCGGTGTGGTGCTGCGGGAGCCGCTGCTGCTGCGGGCCGGCGGAGGCGCGCTGGTCCGCGCGGTGGCCGGCGGACTGGGCAACCGCGAGGAGAACCGCAAGCGCAGCGGGCTGCTGCCGCCGGCGCCCCGCGCGGAGGCGCTGCGGGTGGCGAGCGGGACACTGCGCGCGCCGTTCCCCGGCAGCGTGTCACCGGCGCCGCTGGTGCCGCATCCGCGGGCCGCACTGCGCCGGCGCCGGGTGCGCGGTCTGCTGTGCGTGGTGCTGCCGGGCACCGCGGTCCTCGCGGGTCTCGGAGCGGCGTTCACGCCCGTACTGCTGCACGGTGCCTGGATCTACGCGGTGCTCAGCACGCCGATGGTGCTGTGGCTGGCCGGGGACGCGTACCGCAGTCTGGGGCACGCCGTCCAGGGGCCGTATCTGGTGGCGCGTTCGGGGACCTTCAGCCGTGACACCGTCGCCCTCCAGCGCACGGCGGTCGCCGCCTGGACGTTCTCGACCTCGCCGTTCACCCGCCGGTCGGGGCTGGTCACGCTCACCGCGGCGGTCGCGGCGGGCGAGGACGGCTACCGCGTCCGGGACCTCGCGGCCGGCGACGCGCCGGCGTTCGCCGCGGTGGCGGCGCCGGGGATCCTCGACGAGTTCCTGGTCCGGCCCGGTGAGCGGTGGCACGGAGGGGGGCAACTGCCGTAAGGGGTACGGACGGACGGGTGGCGACCGCTCAAGCCGCCCGCCAAACGTGAGGCACCTCACACGCCCGTCGTATGCACGGCGGGCGTGGGCACAGCGTCCTACTGGACGAGCCATTGCCCATGCCCGTGCCCACGCCCGGCAGCCATGAGGGAGCAGCGCGATGAACCCCGTCATCGACCAAGCCGTCCAGGTCCGCCTCCTCGCTGCCACCGCCGGCCCGCATGCGGTCCCCGCCGTACTGCACTACCAGCCGGCCGATCCGCTGGCGGTGCGGATGTCCTTCCCGCCGGAGATCTCGCTGGACGGCTCGGCGGTGGACTGGGCGTTCGCCCGCGAACTGCTGGACGAGGGGCTGCGGACACCGGCCGGGCGGGGCGATGTGCGGGTACGGCCGTGCGGCCCGGACCGCACGGTGATGGAGTTCCATGCGGACGAGGGCGTGGCGATGGTCCAGTTGAGGACCGCGGAGGTGCGGCGGTTCCTCGCCCGGTCCTATGCGGCCGTGCCCGCGGGCGACGAGGCGGCGTACCTGGGGCTGGAGCGCGGTCTGGCGGAGCTGTTCGGCGCGGCGTGAGGCACAGGCCGGGAAGCGCGAACGGGAAACACGAGCCGGGAAACACGAGGGAGCGGGTCCCCTGCGGGCCCGCTCCGTCGCTTCCCCTCCGCGGCAGCCGGACTCCTACCGCTTGGGGAACCCGAAGCCGTAGCCCTGCTGCTTCATCCACGGCAGCAGCCGGTCCAGCGACTCGACGGTCCGGGCGCGGTTGCCGCCGCCGTCGTGGAAGAGGACCGTCGGCCCGTTGGGGAGCTCCCCGCGCACCGTCGCCTCGATCATCTCGACGCTGCCGCCCTCGAAGTCCTTGCTGTCGACGTTCCAGCCCAGCGGGCGCATGCCGTGCTCGGCGGCGAGCTGCCGGCTGTAGGGCGTGAACGCGCCGCCGGGGGCGCGGTAGTACTCGACCGGCGCGCCGCCCGCCGCTTCCTCGATCATCTTCTGGGCGTCGAGTATCTGCTGGGACTGGTAGCCCTGCGGCTGGTGGTCCATGCCGGTGTTGTGGCTGGTGGTGTGGTCGCAGAGCTTGTGCCCCGCGGCCACCACCTGCTTCACCAGGTCCGGATGGGCCTTCGCCTGCGGGCCGATCATGCAGAAGACCGCCTTGACGTCGTGCTTCTTCAGCACCTCCAGCACCTTCGGGGTCCAGACCGGGTCCGGCCCGTCGTCGATGGTGATGTTCAGGCTGCGGCCGGGGCGGTCCGAGGCGTGCACGATGGACGGGTCGACCGGTGTGATCCGGGGCGCCCGCTTGGGCTGTTGCTGCGCGGAGCCGGGGCTGTCCGCCTCGGCCTCGGAGGCCCCTGGCTGGGCGAAGGCCAGCGCGCCCGCCACCGCCAGCGACACCACTGCCGCCGCGGCCACTCCGATGATCCCGCCCTCGATGCCGAAGCGCCGTGCCATGCCGATCCCGTCCCTCATACCGTGCCGGTGTCCGTGTCGGACGGCGACGGGCGGTGCCTCGGCCCGTCGCCTTCCACCACGACAGATGCGCCCCGGGCCGGGCAGGCTGCTCCTGTTACGGATCCATCATGAAAGTTATTGATACTGAACCCATGCCACGTGTACTTCTGATCGAGGACGATGCCGCCGTACGGGACGGAGTGACCCTCGCGCTACGGCGGCGCGGCCATGAAGTGGCGGCCGCGGCCAGCGGCGAGGAGGGCCTGGCGACCCTGCCGGTCTTCCGCCCCGACATCGTGCTGCTGGATCTGATGCTCCCCGGGAAGGACGGCTTCCAGGTCTGCCGGCTGATCCGGGCCGAGCGGCAGCTGCCGATCATCATGCTCACGGCACGTGGCGACGATCTGGACGTGGTGCTCGGGTTGGAGGCGGGGGCCGACGACTACATCGTCAAGCCGGCCCGCGGTGAGGTCCTCGAAGCGCGCATCCGCGCCGTGCTGCGCCGTACCGCGCTGCCCGCGGACGGTGCGCCTGCCGCCCCGGAACCGGGCCCCGCCCCGGTCGAGACCTACGGCGAACTGGCCATCGACCGGGCCGGGCTGGTCGTCGCCAAGGGCGGCCAGGACCTGGCGCTGGCTCCTTCGGAGATGAAGCTGCTGCTGTTCCTGTCCGCCACCCCCGGGCAGGTCTTCAGCCGGCAGCAGCTGCTGGAGCATGTGTGGGAGCACAGCTACCACGGCGACGCGCGGCTGGTCGACGCCTGTGTCATGCGGCTGCGGACGAAGATAGAGGACACCCCGCGCAGCCCCCGTTACGTCCAGACCGTGCGCGGCTTCGGTTACCGCTTCGGGCCCCTGTGAACCGCCTCGGCCGCCGGGTGCCCTCCCGCACCCTGCTGCGCGGTCTGCGGGCCCGGCTCGTGGTGGCGTTCCTGGTGGTGGCCGTGATCAGCGCGCTGACGACCGCGCTGCTGACCTACCGCGAAGCCCGTAACGCGATCCTCCAGCGCTCCCAGGACATCGCCGTCAACGATCTGCGGGCGCAGGTCAATTCGCTGGCGCCGGAGCTCACGGTGCCGCCCGCCCAGGCGGACCTGGACAACTTCCGGGTCCAGCTGGAGCGCTCCGGAAAGTCCCGCGAATGGGACATTTCCGTGCACTATCGCGGTGTCCCGGACAGTGAGGAGGGCGGGCTGCGGCGCAGCGTGACGGTCCCGGCCGACCTCAAGGCGACGGTCGAGAAGCGCCATGTGCCCGCGTTCCAGCGCATCGACCGGGCCGGTGACCCCTGGCTGCTGATCGGGATGCCGGTCCGGCAGTCCGACGGCGAGGCCTCCGCGCTGTCCGTCTACGCCCAGCTGCCGCTGAACGCCGAGGAGTCCAATGTCGAGGCGCTGGTGAGCGCCGCACAGCGGGGCGCGCTGCCGGTGCTCATCCTCGCCGTGATCCCGGCGCTGCTCGCCGCGCGCGGGGTGCTGCGGCCCGTACGGGGTCTGCGGCAGGCCGCCGGACGGATCGCCGAGGGAAAGCTGGACACCCGGCTGGAGGTCAAGGGCGCCGACGAGCTCGCCGATCTGTCCCGTAGCTTCAACGACATGGCGGCCCGGCTGGAGGAGAGCATGGCCGAGCTGCGCCGCCTGGAGGCCAACTCCCGGCGGTTCGCCGCCGACGTCTCGCACGAGCTGCGCACGCCGCTGGCGGCGATGACCGCGGTCACCGACGTGCTCGACGAGGACGCCGAGTCGCTCGACCCCGACACCGCCTCCGCGGTCCGGCTGATCAGCCAGGAGACCGGCAAGCTGGCGCGGATGGTGGAGGACCTGATGGAGGTCTCGCGGTTCGACGCGGGCGCCGCCGCGCTCCATCCGGACGAGGTCGACGTCGCCGAGACCATCCGCAAGACGCTGCAGGCCAGGGCCTGGCAGAAGCGGGTGACGGCGGACCTGCCGGCGGATGTGCGGGCCCGGGTCGACCCGCGGCGGCTCGATGTGGTCGTCGCCAATCTGGTCGGCAATGCGCTGCACCACGGCGGCGAGCCGGTCCGGGTGGTGCTGCACGCCCCGGAGCCGGGCGCCGGCCGGCTGCTGATCGAGATCTCCGACAGTGGCCCCGGCATCGATCCGGAGGTCCTGCCGCATGTCTTCGAGCGCTTCTACAAGGCGGACTCCGCCCGCGCCCGCTCGGAGGGCAGCGGTCTGGGGCTGGCCATCGCGATGGAGAACGTACGGCTGCACGGCGGCACTCTGCGCGCCGCCAACTCCCCCGACGGGGGTGCGGTGTTCACGGTGGATCTGCCGCTGCGCCACACCGAGCCCGGCGAGACGGGCGAGACGGGCGAGACGGGCGAGACGGGCGCCGGGCGGACCGCCGGCGCCGGGAGAGAGAACGACGGATGAGCGCGACGAATGACCGAAACGCCCTGCGCGCAGTGCGGGTCCGGCGGCGGGTGCTGGGCGGTGTGATCACCGGCGCGCTCGCCTGTGCGCTGGCCGGTGTGCTGTCCGGTGCGCTGAGCGGCTGCGGTATCGCGCCCACCGATGTGATCGACGCCGGTGAGCCCGCCAGCGGTGTGAAGTCGCCGGGCCAGACGGTGGCCGATGTCCAGCTGTTCTTCTACGGGCCGTCCGGACTGCGCTCCGCGACCCGGCCGGCGAAGGCGCCGGTCGATCCGGAGCAGGCCATCCAGCTGCTGATGGAGGGGCCCAACCACGCCGAGCGGATGCGCGGCCTGTCGAGCGTGCTGCCGAAGTTCCCCGGCCCGCTCACCGCCGCCACCGGCCAGGGCACGGTCGTGATCACCCTGCCGATGAACGCCAAGCTGCTGGACTCCGCCTCGCTGAACCAGCTGGTGTGCACCGCGGCCAATGCCCGGGTGCCCGGGGACAAGCCGCCGGGGCAGGTCAGCGTGACCCTGGTGGGCGACACGGTCCGCGTCGGCCCCATGGTGTGCGGCGGCAACAACGCCTTCCCGGTGGTCCAGCCCACCCCCACGGGCGGGGGGCAGGGCAGCGGCACCGGCGAGGGGGACGACAGCAGCGTAGGCTGACAGCGCAGACCGAGCGGCCGCTTCCTGGGGAGATGCGATGACCGACCGCAAGCCACCTGGTGTCACCTTCGAGACCTGGGTCGACAAGCAGATCCGCGAGGCGGCCGAGCGCGGCGACTTCGCCGACCTCCCCGGGGCCGGCAAGCCGCTGCGCCACCTCGACCAGCCCTATGACGAGATGTGGTGGATCAAGGAGAAGATGAGCCGGGAGCACCTCTCCTATCTGCCGCCGAGCCTCGCCCTGCGCAAGGATGCTGAGGACGCGCTCAAGGCCGCGGCGGACGCGCCCACCGAGGCCGCGCTGCGCCGCATCCTGACGGCGGTCAACGAGCGGATCCGTGCCGCGCTGCGCACCCCGCTCGAAGGCCCCCCGCTGAACCTCATCCCGTTCGACATCGACGAGCAGGCCGCCAAGTGGCGGGAACGGCACGGCAGTTGAGCTGCACCGGACGGGCCGCCGTCACTCTCCCGCGGCCGACATCCGGACCCGCACGAACCGCGGCCGGTACAGCTCCACATCGCCGTTGACCCGGGGATCGGCCGGGACTCCGGGCGGCCCCAGCCAGTTGATGTCGTAACTGAGCAGCAGGCCCCCGTCCGCGGTGAATTCCGGGTGCGCCTGGGGGTTGTAGGCGGCGATGTGCTGCGGGTCGGGCGCGGGTGGGCGGGGCGGGGTGAGGCGGCCGGCCGGGCCGTGCCAGGGGCCCTGGGGGGAGCAGGACCAGTAGCCGGTGATCGTCCGCAGGGCGGCCGCGCCGCCTGCCCCGGTGTCCATGGTGAACAGCACCCAGGTCCCCCCGTCGTCCCGTACGACGGTGAAGGCGCTGCCCACGCCGCGCCGGCCGCCGTCCGCCAGCACCGGCCGGGCCCGCTCGGCCCGCCGCTGCCAGCGCGCACCGTCCCAGAACCGCCAGCCGCTCCGGTCCGTGAGCCGCCCGGCCGGGACCCGGGCGAGATAGGCGCTGGAGCCGGGGGCGGACGGCGGGTCGTCACCGCCGAAGACATAGGTCCAGCCGCCGTCCCGCACCGCCGCGGCACCGTACAGGACCCGCCGCCCCGGGTCCGTGGCGCCCGGGGCGACGGTCTCCTCGATGCCCTCCAGGCGCAGGTCGGGCAGCGAGAGCGTGGCGACCTCGGTGCTGCGCGGCACCCCGAAGATCCACGGCCCGGTCCCGGGCGCGCGGTTCCACAGCAGGACGCGGACGACCTGCTCGATCGCCCCGGGCCTGCGGGGCTCCACGCTCGCGTGGACGGGCCAGCGCCAGCCGCCGCCCGCCGGGTCGGGGAAGAACGGCCCGGGGGCGGCCGCGGTGCCGCCGGTCAGGGTGCGCTCCAGCCGGCCCGAACGGGACATCACCACGGCGGAGTTGTGCCGGAGGAAGGGGGTGCCGCCGCGGTCGGCGGTGCGCCAACCGTGGTTCTCCCCTTGGGGGTTGGGCGGTGGCTGGATCCGGTCGAGGAAGGTGTCGGAGAAGAGCCAGAGCGTACGGCCGTCGGGGAGGCGTACCGAGTGGGTGCCGTCGCCGCCGGTCCAGTCGTCCACCCGGGCGTTGTCCTCGCCATAACGGGCGAATTCGGCGGTATGCCGGGAATCTACGGTCCAGGAGGCGATCCGGCGCCCGGCGCAGTCCGCCGCGCGGTCCGGGGCGGACGTCCTCGGCAGGGCCCAGAGGAGCGTGGCGGCGGCCAGGAGCAGGGCGGCGGCGGCCGTGGTGCGGATCGTCGGCGCCTTGGACATCGCGCTCCTCGCTCGGGTGCCGCGCCCACCGTAGCGAACCGGTCACCCGCGCATAGATATGAACATCCATGAGAGGTCAACGAGTGCAACGTCACAGCTGGATCCCCTGCTCCGGCTAACGGTCGTTCGCCTAGCCTGCTGCTATGACCGCCGAGTCCCCCGAACTCCCCCTGGCTGCCGCCTTCCCGGATGCCGACCGAGCGCAGTGGCAGCGCCTCGTCGAAGGCGTGCTGCGCAAATCGGGCGTCACAGAGGCAACGGGCGCCGCCGCCGAGGACGCGCTCGCCACGGATCTCCAGGACGGGATCCGCATCCGCCCGCTCTACACCGCCGAGAACGGGCCGGCCGCCCCCGGCCACCCCGGGTTCCCGCCCTTCGTACGGGCCGGCCGCCCCGAGGGCACGACCGTCGCCGGGTGGGACGTACGTCAGCGCCACGTCCAGAGCGATCCGCGGCGCGCCAATGAGGCGGTGCTCGCCGACCTGGAGAACGGCGTCACCTCGGTCTGGCTGACCGTCGGGGACGGCGGGGTGCCGGTGGCCGGTCTCGAAGAGGCGCTCCGGGGTGTCTATCTGGACCTGGCCGCGGTCGTCCTGGACGCGGGGGCCGATTTCGCCCCGGCCGCCGAGGAGTTGCTGCGGCTGTACACCGCGTCGGGCGCGCCGCTGCGGGAGGCCGCCGGCGCTCTGGGCGCCGATCCGCTCGGCCTGCTGGCCCGTACGGGCGACGACAGCAAGCTCCGCGTCCAGCTGGAGGCGGCGGCCCGGCTGGCGCGGCGGTGCACCGACCAGGCGCCCGGGATGCGTGCGCTGTCGGTGGACGCACTCCCCTACCACGAGGCCGGCGGCTCGGCCGCCGAGGAGCTGGGGGCCTCGCTGGCCACCGGCGTCGCGTATCTGCGGCAGCTGACCGGCGACGGCCTCGGCGTCGACGACGCCTGCCGGCAGCTGGAGTTCCGCTATGCCGCGACCGCGGACCAGTTCCTGACCATCGCCAAGCTGCGCGCCGCCCGCCGGCTGTGGGCGCGGGTCGCCACGGTGTGCGGGGCCTCGCCCGGCGCGTCCGCGCAGCGCCAGCACGCGGTCACCTCCACGGTGATGATGACCCGTCGGGACCCGTGGGTGAACATGCTGCGCACCACGGTCGCCGGGCTGTCCGCCGGCGTGGGCGGCGCGGACGCGGTGACGGTGCTGCCGTTCGACGCGGCGCTGGGCCTGTCCGATGCCTTCGCCCGGCGGATCGCCCGCAACACCCAGTCGGTGCTGCTGGAGGAGTCGCATCTGTCGAAGGTGATCGACCCGGCGGGCGGCTCCTGGTACGTGGAGCAGCTCACCGACGAGCTGGCCCGTGCGGCCTGGGCGTTCTTCCAGGAGATCGAGGCGGCGGGCGGCCAGGCCGCGGCGCTGCGCTCCGGGATGCTCGGCGAGCGCCTCGCGCGCACCTGGGCGCGCCGCACCGAGGACCTGGCGCACCGCCGTGAACCGATCACCGGTGTCAGCGAGTTCCCGCACCTCGCCGAGCCGCCCGTGCAGCGCGAGCCGGCCCCCGCGCCGATCGGCGGAGGGCTGCCGCGGGTGCGCAGGGACGATGCGTACGAGCGGCTGCGGTCGCGCTCCGACGCGCACCTGGCGGCGACCGGGTCCCGCCCGAAGGTGTTCCTGGCCGCGCTGGGCCCCGTGGCGGCGCACACCGCCCGGGTGACCTTCGCGGCCAACCTCTTCCAGGCGGGCGGCGTCGAGACGGTGCAGGAGACCGTGGACGCCCACTCCGTGGCCGAGGCGTTCGCCCGCAGCGGCGCCCAGATCGCCTGTCTGTGCTCCGCCGACGCGGTGTACGCCGAGCAGGCGGCGCCGGTGGCACACGCGCTGAAGGCCGCCGGCGCGCTGCGGGTGCATCTGGCCGGCAAGCCCGGTGAGCGCCGGGAGGAATTCGCGGCTGCCGGGGTGGACGGTTTCGTCTTCGCGGGCTGCGACGCGGTCGAGGTGCTGTCCTCGGCCCTGGACGTCATGGAGGTGGCGTGATGGTGAACATCCCGGACTTCAGCGGGATCGAGCTGGAAGACCCCATCGAAGCAGCCGCCCCGGTCGACGCCGGACAGTGGGCCGAGGCCGTCCAGCAGGCCACCGGCAAGGGCGTCGAGGACCTGACCTGGGAGACGCCGGAGGGCATCGACGTCAAACCGCTGTACACCGAGGCGGACCTGGCGGGCCTGGACTTCCTGGGGACGTACCCGGGGGTCACGCCGTATCTGCGCGGTCCGTACCCGACGATGTACGTCAACCAGCCCTGGACGATCCGGCAGTACGCCGGCTTCTCCACCGCCGAGGAGTCCAACGCCTTCTACCGGCGCAATCTCGCGGCCGGCCAGAAGGGCCTGTCCGTCGCCTTCGACCTGCCCACGCACCGCGGTTACGACAGCGACCACCCGCGGGTCACCGGCGATGTCGGCATGGCGGGCGTCGCCATCGACTCGATCTACGACATGCGGCAGCTCTTCGAGGGCATTCCGCTGGACAAGATGACCGTGTCGATGACGATGAACGGCGCGGTGCTGCCCGTACTCGCCCTCTACATCGTGGCCGCCGAGGAGCAGGGCGTACCGCCCGAGAAGCTGGCCGGGACCATTCAGAACGACATCCTCAAGGAGTTCATGGTCCGCAACACCTACATCTACCCGCCGCAGCCCTCGATGCGGATCATCTCCGACATCTTCGCGTACACCTCGCAGAAGATGCCGCGCTACAACTCCATCTCGATCTCCGGCTACCACATCCAGGAGGCGGGCGCGACGGCCGACCTGGAGCTGGCCTACACCCTCGCCGACGGGGTGGAGTACCTGCGCGCGGGCATGGCGGCCGGGATGGACGTGGACTCCTTCGCCCCGCGCCTCTCCTTCTTCTGGGCGATCGGCATGAACTTCTTCATGGAGATCGCCAAGCTGCGCGCGGCCCGCCTGCTGTGGGCGCGCCTGGTCCAGCGCTTCGACCCGAAGAACCCCAAGTCCCTCTCCCTGCGCACCCATTCGCAGACCTCGGGCTGGTCGCTGACCGCGCAGGACGTCTTCAACAACGTCACCCGCACCTGCGTGGAGGCGATGGCCGCCACCCAGGGCCACACCCAGTCCCTGCACACCAACGCGCTGGACGAGGCGCTGGCCCTGCCCACGGACTTCTCCGCCCGCATCGCCCGCAACACCCAGCTCTTCCTCCAGCAGGAGTCGGGCACCTGCCGGGTCATCGACCCGTGGGGCGGCAGCGCATACGTCGAGAAGCTCACCCACGATCTGGCGCGGCGGGCCTGGCAGCACATCGAGGAGGTCGAGGCGGCCGGCGGGATGGCCAAGGCGATCGACGCGGGTATCCCGAAGCTGCGCGTGGAGGAGGCCGCGGCCCGTACCCAGGCCCGGATCGACTCGGGGCGGCAGGCGCTGATCGGGGTCAACAAGTACCGGGTGGAGACCGACGAGGAGATCGAGGTCCTCAAGGTCGACAACTCCGCGGTGCGCGCCCAGCAGATCGAGAAGCTCAAGCGGCTGCGGGCCGAGCGGGACGAGGCCGCCTGCCAGGACGCGCTGCGGGCGCTCACCGCGGCGGCGAAGGCCGGTCCCGGCACGGGACTTGAGGGCAATCTGCTGGCGCTGGCGGTGGACGCGGCCCGCGCGATGGCGACCGTCGGCGAGATCTCGGACGCACTGGAGTCGGTCTACGGGCGGCACTCCGGCCAGATCCGTACGATCTCCGGTGTGTACCGAGACGAAGCGGGCCCCTCCTCCGGTGTGGAGCGCACCCGGGCGCTGGTGGCCGAGTTCGAGCGCGCCGAGGGGCGCCGGCCGCGCATCCTGGTGGCCAAGATGGGCCAGGACGGCCATGACCGCGGCCAGAAGGTGATCGCCACGGCCTTCGCCGACCTGGGCTTCGACGTGGACGTCGGCCCGCTGTTCCAGACGCCGGCGGAGGTGGCCCGCCAGGCGGTCGAGGCGGATGTGCACATCGTCGGGGTGTCGTCGCTGGCGGCCGGGCATCTGACGCTGGTGCCCGCGCTGAAGGAGGCGCTGGCCGCTGAGGAGCGCGACGACATCACCATCGTGGTGGGCGGGGTGATCCCGCCGCAGGACGTACAGCCGCTGCGCGACATGGGCGCCGCCGCGGTCTTCCTGCCTGGCACGGTCATCCCCGAGGCCGCCCACGACCTGGTGCGGGACCTGGCGTCGGTCCTCGGCCACGAGCTGTAGAGCGGGGGGTCATGCCTGCGACGATCGATGTCGAACGGTACGCCGAGGGGGTCCGGGCGGGCTCCCGGGCCTGGATCGCCCGCGCCGTCACCCTCGTCGAGTCGACCCGGCCCGACCACCGGGCGGCAGCCCAGCGGCTGCTGGTCGAGCTGCTGCCGTACTCCGGTTCGGCGCGCCGGGTGGGCATCAGCGGGGTGCCGGGCGTCGGCAAGTCGACCTTCATCGATGCGCTCGGCACGCTGCTGACCGGCATGGGGCACCGGGTGGCGGTGCTCGCCGTCGACCCGTCCTCCAGCCGCACCGGCGGCTCCATCCTGGGCGACAAGACCCGGATGGAGCGGCTGGCGACCGACCCGGCGGCGTTCGTCCGGCCCTCCCCCACGTCCGGCACGCTGGGCGGCGTGGCGCGCGCGACCCGCGAGTCCATCGTCGTCATGGAGGCCGCCGGCTATGACGTCGTCCTGGTGGAGACGGTCGGCGTGGGACAGTCCGAGACGACCGTGGCCAATATGGTCGACACCTTCCTGCTGCTGACCCTGGCGCGCACCGGCGACCAGCTCCAGGGCATCAAGAAGGGCGTACTGGAGCTGGCCGACCTGGTCTCCGTCAACAAGGCCGACGGTCCGCACGAGAAGGACGCCCGCTCCGCGGCCCGCGAACTGGCCGGTGCGCTGCGGCTGCTGCAGCCGGCGGACGCGGCCTGGACGCCGCCCGTGCTGACCTGCAGCGCCCGCGAGGGCACCGGCCTGAAGGCCCTCTGGGAGCGCGTCGAGCAGCACCGCGCCCTCCTCGACTCCACCGGCGCGCTGGCCGAGCGCCGCCGTACCCAGCAGGTCGACTGGACCTGGTCGATGGTCCGCGAACGGCTCATCGACCGCCTCCAGGAACACCCGGAGGTCCGGCGGCTGGGCCCGGACGTCGAACGTGCGGTCCGCGAGGGCGAGATCACCGCGACGCTGGCGGCGGAGCGGCTGCTGGCGGCGTTCGGGCCGGCGGACGGTGCGCAGGCCTGACGACCGGCGGCGCGTCCTGATCGTGGCCTACGACGACGCGCAGATCCTCGACATCGCCTCGCCCAGCGGTGCTCTGGACATCGCCAACCGCTACGGCGCGGCTCCTGCGTACGCCATCGAGCTGGGCACCCTCGGCCGCCGTGCGGCCCGCAGTTCGGCCGGCATCGTGCTCGGGGCGGGGCGCGATCTGGCGGCGGTGACCGGAGCGCTGGACACGCTGATCGTCGTGGGCGGCGTCGGGTACGAGGGCGCGTCGGCCGACGAGCAACTGCTGGCCCAGGTACGGCGGCTGGCCGCACGCAGCCGCCGCATCGCCTCGGTGTGCACCGGCACCTACGTACTCGCCGCGGCCGGGCTGCTGGACCACCGGCGGGTGACCACGCACTGGGCGTACGGCGAGCAGCTCGCCCTGCGCCACCCCGCCGTGGCCGTCGACGTCGGGCCGCTCTACATCCGCGACGGCAATGTGTACACCTCCGCCGGGGTCACCAGCGCGCTCGACCTGACCCTGTCGCTGATCGAGGACGACCACGGGCCGACGCTGGCCCGCTCGGTCGCCCGGGAGCTGGTCTCCTACCTCCACCGCCCCGCCGACCAGGCGCAGATCAGCATGTTCCTGGCCGCCCCGCCGCCGGGCGACCGGCTGGTGCGGGACCTCGCCGGCCATATCGCCGGCCATCTCTCCGAGGATCTGACGCCGGCGGCGCTGGCGGCGCGGGCGGGAGTGAGCACCCGTCATCTGACCCGCCTGTTCTCCGCGCATCTCGGGACGACCCCGGCGCGTGCGGTGCGGGCGGCGCGCACGGAGGCGGCGGCGCATCTGGTGCGCTCCAGCGAGCTGTCGCTGGCCGTGATCGCCCGTCGCTGCGGCTTCCGGTCCGCGCAGACCCTGCGGCAGGCGTTCCTGGACCACTACGGCGTCAGCGGGGACAGGATTCGCAGGATGCCGGACATGCCGCGGGCACGCGGGGCGTCGGCGGCGCAGACTCCCTTGCCATGACGCATCCGACGACATCCGGCACCCCTTCGACCACCCGGCGCACGCTGCTCCGCGGGACCGTGGCCACCGCCGCGCTCGCCACCGCGGGCAGCACCCAGACCGGCGTCGCCCACGCCGAGCGGCCGCCCCGCCCGGGACCGGACATCGGCATCCTCCTCTACGACGGCTACAGCCTGCTCGACCCCACCGGGCCCGCGGAGGTGCTGTCGCGGTTGCCGGGCGCCAGGGTGACGATGATCGCCGAGCGGCGCGGTCCGGTCCGTACGGACACCGGGGACGTGGCGGTGCTCGCCGAGCGTGCGATCTCCGAGGTCGAGCACCTGGACGTCCTGCTGGTGCCGGGCGCGGGCAACCGCGGCACGACCGGGGCGATGCGCAACGAGGCGCTGCTGAGCTGGATCCGGCGGATCGACCGGCGCAGCCGCTGGACCACCTCCGTGTGCACCGGGTCGCTGGTGCTCGCCGCGGCGGGGCTGCTGGACGGCCGGCGGGCGACGACGTACTGGGCCTCCGCCGACTACCTGGAGTCCGAGTTCCCGGTGACCTACCTGCCCGAGCGCTATGTGCGGTCGGGGAAGATCATCACGGCGGCGGGGGTCTCGGCGGGCATCGACATGGCCCTCTACCTGGCCGCCCGGATCGCCGGGGACACCACGGCGAAGGCGATCCAACTGGCCGTCGAATACGACCCGCAGCCCCCTTTCGACTCCGGCAACGCGGCCGAAGCCGACCCCCGGCTCAGGGAACTGGCCCTGCGGCTGCTCGCCGAATCCCAGGAGTGACCGGATGCGTGCCACTCACCCGCGGGCCCCCAACTAGCCCGCCTCGTCACGCCGTTCCACATGCCTTCGCTGGGCGAAGTGCGCGACGGCCATCTCACGGAACCGCCCGGCGGCCGTGGAGAGGTAGCTGTCCTCGCGGCGGACCAGGCTCAGGGTCCGTACGCAGTCGGGGGCATCCAGCCTCAGCCAGGCCAGTGGTGCCCGGTCCAGATCGGGACGGGCGAGCGAGGGCATCAGGCCGATGCCGAGGCCGGCACCGATCAGATGGTGGGTGGCGCCGGGCTCGTCGCCCTCGCAGGAGATGACCGGGCGGCGCCCGATCCCCGCGAACAGCCGGTCCAGCAAGGTGCGTTGCCAGTGGCCGGGCCGGGTGGTGATGAACGGTTCCTCCGCGATGTCGGTCACCGCGAGCCGTCCCCGCCCGGCCAGCGGATGCCCGGCCGGCACACAGAGCAGCACCTCTTCGCGCAGCAGCCGCACCGCACCGAGCCCGGGCCCGGCCAGCGGCTGCGAGGCCACACAGAAGTCCACCTCCCGCGCGCGGAGTCGCTCCAGCATCACCTCCGGTGTGGCCTGGAGGCAGCGGACGGTCACCCCGGGGTGCGCGGCCCGGAATCCGGCCAGCAGCTCGGTGAGCGGCAGCAGCGTCTCCGCGGCGACGGCGACGCTGCCGTCATCGAGTCCGGCGGCGTCGGCGACCTCCCGGCGGGCGTCGTCGAGTTCGTCCAGCGCACGCTCGACGCGGGTCAGGAACGCGGCGCCGTAGCGGTTGAGCCGGATGGCCCGTCCCTGCCGGTCGAACAGCGGCACACCGAGCTCGGCCTCCAGGCGGGCGACCGTACGGCTCACCGAGGGCTGGGCCACCCGTAGTTCCTCGGCGGCCCGGCTGATGTGCTCACGGCGCGCGACCACCCGGAAGTAGCGCAGGGACAGCAGATCCATCGGCTTCTCGGGCCTCCCGCTCGGACGTCGGCGACCCGGGAATCGTCACATACCTGCTCAGCCGCGCAGCGACACCGTCGCCCACACCGTCTTCCCCATGGGGTCCGGCGGCGTCCACCCCCAGGCTTCGCTCAGCCGGTCGACGATGTGCAGCCCGCGCCCGGACTCGGCCAGCGGGTCCTGGGGCCGGACGACGGGGGCGCTGGTACCGGCATCGGAGACCGCGCACAGCACGGCGCTTTCCTGCCGGGTCAGCGCGAGCCACGCGGGGCAGAAGCGCTCGTCGTCGGCGGGGCCGTCCTGGGCGTCCGGGACGGCGGGGGCGCCACCCCGCTCGGCGCGACGGGTGCCGTAGCGCAGCGCATTGCTGACGAGTTCGGAGACGACCAGCGCCGCGTCCTCGGTGACCCCGGCACACAGCCGCCAGTTCGTCAGGGTCGCCCTGGTGAACTTCCGGGCCTCCGCGACGGTGTGCGCGGAGCTGCTGAGCGCGCAGGCGGCGAAGCCGTCGGGGCCGGGCATCCACCAGGTCTCCTCACACGGTTCCTCCCGGAGGGCGTCGTGCACGGTCTCTGCCGGATGTGCGGTCATCACCATCTCCGCAAGGGACTTCGGGTCTGGGCCGGACTGCCTCGGAGAGCTAATATCCTCGTCGGCCGTCCGCTGATGCAAGTGCATCTGCAATTACATCGGCAAGTACGGCCGCACAGGGGCCCGTTCACGCCAACGTGATCGCGGGCCCGGGATCGGTCGGAGGACTCTCCTCCAGCAAGGGAGCAGCTGTTATGGAGCCGGTGACCAACGGCATGCAGGCGACCAGCATCGAGGGCGCCGTCTGGCGCAAGAGCCGTCGTAGCAACCCCAGCGGCAACTGCGTTGAGCTGGCCGTCCTTTCGGACGGCGGGGTGGCGGTGCGCAACTCCCGATTCGCCTCGGGGCCGGCGTTGATCTACACCCGTGACGAGATGGCGGCCTTCGTCCAGGGCGCCAAGGACGGCGACTTCGACGACCTCGTCGCCCGCGACTGAGAAAACCGGAGGCATATGCCGCCGCGATTGGCGCATATGTCGTCCGTATAGTCGCCGCGCCTGTACGAGGACTCGCGGCGATGGGACACTGGGCGTTCGCCCGACCACTCAGGGGAGTCAGCATGCCTGCCGCGCAGCCGAGCAGCGAACCGTCCCTGCGCCGCTATCTGGAGCACCCGCGGGGCGGCCCGACCGTTCTGCGCATCGTGCTGGGCACACAGCTGCGCCGGTTGCGGGAAGCGGCAGGCATCACCCGCGAGGCCGCCGGGGACGCGATCCGCGGCTCCCATGCGAAGATCAGCCGCCTGGAGCTCGGCCGGGTGAGCTGCAAGGAGCGGGACGTCGCCGACCTGCTGACGCTCTACAACGTCACGGACGACGCGGTCCGCTCCGACTTCCTCAAACTCGCCGGCCGCACCAGCAGCCCCGGCTGGTGGCACCAGTACGGCGATGTACTGCCCGCATGGTTCGAGACGCACCTCGGTCTCGAAGAGGCCGCCTCGGTGATCCGCACCTACGAAGTCCAGTTCGTCCCCGGGCTGTTGCAGACGGCGGACTACGCCCGCGCGGTGGCGCAGCTCGGCCATCCGCGGTCCACGCCCGACGAGATCGAGCGACGGGTCCAGCTGCGCATCCACCGCCAGGAGCTGCTGACCACCCCGGACGCGCCGCGGGTGTGGGCCGTGATCGACGAGGCGTCGCTGCGCCGTCCGCTGGGCGGCCGAGAGGTGATGGCGGGGCAGCTCAGACATCTGCTGAAACTCTCCGAGCTGCCCAATGTCACCCTGCAGATCGCCCCGTTCAGCCTCGGCGGTCTGGCGGCGGCCGGTGGTCCGATCACGATCCTGCGGTTCCTGGAGCCGGACCTGCCGGACATCGTCTACCTGGAGCAGCTGACCAGCGCGCTCTATCTGGACAAGCGCGATGACGTCGATCACTACCTCGCCGTGATGGACCGGCTCAGCGCGCAGTCGGAGTCACCGCGCGAGTCTCTGGCGATGCTGGAGCGGCTCCTCAAGGAGAACTGAGGCCCCGCGCCTACGACTTGCGGGCGACGCCCCCGTACTCGATCCACTCCAGGGTGAGCTGTTTGGGGCCGATGTCCGCGTCCGGCTTCCAGGTGGAGACCTCCACCAGCCCCGGCTCCAGCACCTCCAGCCCCTCCAGGAAGCCGGCCAGCTCGTGCGCCTGCCGCACGCGTCCCCACTGCCCGTGCGTCTGGACCCGCATGAACTCGGTGACGAAGTCACGCGTCGCGGCGTCCTCGCTCACCAGCTGACACACCACCAGGAAGCTGCCGGGCGCCAGCCGGTCGGCGACCCGCTTGATCAGTCCGGCCGGGTCGTCGGAGTCCGGGATGCAGTGCAGTACGGAGACGAACAACGCGGCGACCGGCTGGTCGAAGTCGATCAGCCGCTCCACCTCGGGGCTGCCGAAGATGCCGTCGGTGTCCCGCATGTCCGCCTGGATGACGGCGGTGTGGGCGTTCTCCTCCAGCAGCGCCCGCCCATGCGCCAGCACGATCGGGTCGTTGTCGACGTACACCACACGCGACTGCGGATCGACCCGCTGCGCGACCTGATGGACGTTGTCCTGCGTCGGCAGGCCTGATCCGTGGTCGATGAACTGCCGGATGCCGTGCTCGGTGGCCAGCCAGCGGACCACCCTCTGCAGAAAGCGCCGGTTGTTGATCGCCAGCACCTGTGTGCTCGGCACCACCTTGCTGAGCTCTTCGCAGGCCTCGCGGTCGACGGCGTAGTTGTCCTTGCCGCCCAGGTAGTAGTCGTACATCCGCGCAACGCTCGGGATGGTGACATCGACGGCGCTGGACTGCGGTTGGGTTTCCTGGCTCATTCCACACTTTCCCGTCGCTTCGACAGCCATCGGCCATGCCGCCGCACGAAGCCGCTCCGTGTCGGAACGACCACGCGGCGCAGCGTCCAACATACCCACCGAGTGGCGGATGTTGCAGACGAGCGACGAGGGAATCACCGGGACGGGCCGGCCGCGCGCAGGCCCGCCCTCCGTCCAACTCGCGTGGGAGAGCGAGCCGTTGGCCAGGAGGCGGTGGCCGGCCACCCGGAACGCCATACGCCCGGGGTGATCCGCAGGGAAGGCGCTATGGCTCATCGGACAGGCGCTGGATCCGCCGGTAGACCGAACGCAGCAGCTGGTCCTTGGCCGGTCCGGTGACCCGCCACTCCAGGTGCCACTCGTCCTGTGCGACGGCGGTGAAGGTCCCCGCGTAGCGGTCCTGGGAGCAGGGGTGGACGGCGGTCCACCGTCCGGTCCTCAGGTCGAGGTCGTGGAAGGGCCGGCCGTCGGCGAAGTCGATCTCGGCGGTGCCGTCGGGGCGGGGCCGCAGGCGCAGGGTGCGGCTCGCCGGGGACGTCGTACCGCCCCACGTCAGCAACCCCTCCTCGCTGTGCAGCAGCCCCTCCCCCGCCGACGGCTCCCCGGCCGCGTCCGGCCGGAACCCGGCGGTCCCGCGGAAGCGTCCCTCGGCGCCGGCCCGCAGGTCGCACACGGTGCGCTCGATGCTCCAGCGGCCGGCGAGGTAGGCGGCGACATCGGCGACCGGGTACGGGTCCGCCTCCGGCGCGCGGCCCGCCCCCGCCTCCGTCACCCGCTCCTGCGACGACATCCCCGACATGGCCCCTCTTTCCTTCCCTCTCCTCACCCGGCATTCTCCCGCCCGCTCCCACCGGCATTCTCCCGCCCCACCGTCACCCCATCGGCCCCACCCGCGCGGCACTCCCGCGTCCCCCGGCCCCTCGTACCGTGCGGAGCCGCAGCGCCCGCCTTACGCTCGGTGCAGTGATCGTCACCGAGGGCCGGTGGCCGTGCCGTCAGCCAGGCGCCGCGCCTGCTCGCTGCCGCCTCGTACGAGCCCGGAGACCGGAGGCACCCCCATGCCGGAGCTGTTCATCGGCGGTCAGTGGACCGCAGCGGCCAACGGGCAGGTGCGGGAGATCCGCTGCCCGGCGGACGGCACGATGGTCGCGACCGTCGACGAGGGCGGCCCGAAGGACGCCGCGGCGGCGATCACCGCGGCCCGGCTGGCCTTCGACGACGGGCCCTGGCCGCGGACCCCGGCGGCCGAGCGCGGCCGGCTGGTGCTGCGCGTCGCCGAGCTGCTGGAGCGCGACAAGGACGCGCTGGCCCGGGCGGAGTCCCTGGACACCGGCAAGCGGCTGGTCGAGAGCGCCTACGACATGGACGACATCGCCAACTGCTTCCGCTACTTCGGCAACCTGGGCGCGGCCGGCGGTACCGACCGGGTGGTGGACACCGGTATCGCGGAGACCGACAGCACGGTGCGGCACGAGCCGGTCGGCGTCTGCGCGCTGATCACCCCGTGGAACTATCCGCTGCTGCAGACAGCCTGGAAGGTCGCGCCCGCCCTCGTCACCGGCAACACGTTCATCCTGAAGCCCAGCGAGCTGACCCCGCACACCGCCATCCACCTGATGCGGCTGCTGGCCGAGGCCGGGCTGCCGGCCGGCGCCGCCAACCTGGTGCTGGGCACCGGCCCGGAGGTGGGCGCGCCGCTGACCGAGGACCCGCGGGTGGACATGGTGTCGTTCACCGGCGGTCTGGTCACCGGCCGGCGGATCATGGCCGCGGCCGCGCCCACGGTGAAGAAGATCGCCCTGGAGCTGGGCGGAAAGAACCCGAACATCGTCTTCGCGGACGCCGACTTCGACACCGCGGTCGACTACGCGCTGACGGCGGTCTTCCTGCACTCCGGGCAGGTCTGCTCGGCCGGCGCCCGCCTCCTGGTCCAGGAAGAGCTGCACGACGAGTTCGTCGACGAGCTGGTCTCCCGCGCCCAGCGGATCCGGCTCGGCGGGCCGTTCGACGAGCATGCCCGTACCGGACCGCTGATCTCCGCCGCGCACCGCGCGAAGGTCGAGGCGTATGTGGCGGCCGGGCTCGACGAGGGTGCCGTACTGCTCTGCGGCGGCTCGGCGCCCGACGACCCGTCGCTGGCGAACGGCTTCTACTACCTGCCGACCGTGCTGGACGAGTGCACCCCGGACATGTCCGTGGTGCGCGACGAGTCGTTCGGTCCGGTGCTGACCGTCGAGCGGTTCCGGGACGAGGACGAGGCGGTCTCGCTCGCCAATGACACGGTGTACGGGCTGGCCGGGGCGGTGTGGACGCAGGACGCCGAGCGCGCCCACCGGGTGGCGGCCCGGATGCGCGCGGGAACGGTGTGGATCAATGACTTCCATCCGTACGTGCCGCAGGCGGAGTGGGGCGGGATGAAGCAGTCGGGCGTCGGGCGTGAGCTGGGGCCCGCGGGGCTGTCGGAGTACCAGGAGGCCAAGCACGTCTGGCGCAATACCGCGCCACGGCCGCAGAGGTGGTTCGAGTGACGGATCCCGGAGCCTCCCACCCCGGCGGCGGGGAAGACCACGCGCACGACGACGCCTCGCTCGCCGAACTCGGCTACAAGCCCGAACTCAAACGCACCCTCGGCAACTTCCACACCTTCGCCGCCGGCATCAGCTACATCTCGATCCTCACCGGCACCTTCCAGCTGTTCTACTTCGGTGTCGCGCACGGCGGCCCGGCGTACTGGTGGTCCTGGCCGATGGTCTTCCTCGGGCAGCTGATGGTGGCGCTGTGCTTCTGCGAGCTGGCCGCCCGCTACCCGGTGGCCGGCTCGATCTACAACTGGGCCAAGAAGCTCGGCGGCCCGCACATCGGCTGGCTCGGCGGCTGGATGATGCTGACCGCGACCATGGTCTCGCTGTCCGCGGTGGCGCTGGCGTACCAGGTGACGCTGCCGCAGATCTCCTCGTGGTTCCAGTTCATCGGTGACGGCACCGGGCAGTCGGCGGCCGCCAACGCGGTGGTGCTCGGCACCGTCCTCGTCACCTTCACCACCCTGGTCAACGCCTTCGGCGTCAAGCTGATGGCGCGGATCAACTCGGCCGGCGTGGCCATCGAGCTGATCGCCGCGATCGTCCTGGTCGTGCTGCTCGCCGCCCACATCACCCGCGGCCCGGACGCCGTCACCGACACCTTCGGCCTGGGCAAGGGCGAGAACCTCGGCTACCTGGGCGCGTTTCTGACCGCGTCGCTGGCCTCCGCGTATGTCATGTACGGATTCGACACGGCCTCGTCGCTCGGCGAGGAGTCCAAGGACCCCGGCCGCAACGCACCCCGGGCGATCCTGCGCGCGCTGATCGCGTCCTTCCTCATCGGCGGGCTGATCCTGCTCTTCGCCCTGCTCTCGGTGCCCGACCTGCACGACGAGCGGCTGTCCGTGGACGGTCTGCAGTACGTCGTGCTCGCCACCCTCGGCTCGACGGTGGGGCAGGTCGTGCTCTGGTGCGTGGTCATCGCGATCACCGTCTGCGAGCTGGCGGTGCACACCGCGGGCATCCGGCTGGCGTTCGCGATGGCCCGGGACAACAACCTGCCGGCCGCCTCGCTGCTCGCCAAGGTCAGCCCGCGCTTCCAGACGCCGGTGCTGCCCGCCGTCGTCATCGGGCTGGTGGCGATCGGCATCCTGCTCATCAACGTCAATCAGCCGCAGATCTTCTCGGTGATCACCAGCATCGCGATCATCATGATCTATCTGGCGTATCTGTCGGTCACCCTGCCGATGCTCATCCAGCGGCTGCGCGGCAACTGGACCCCGCTCGAAGGAAAGTTCTCGCTCGGCAGACTCGGCCTCCCGGTGAACATCCTCGCCGTCCTGTGGGGCCTGGGAATGTCCCTCAACCTCGCCTGGCCGCGCGCCGCGGTCTACAACGCGACCGGCCCCCAGCACTGGTATCTGCGCTGGGGAGCGTTCCTGTTCATCGGCATCGTGGCAGTCGGCGGCTTCGCCTACTACTGGTTCGTCCAGCGCAAGCGGACGGGCGTCCTGGCCATGCACGCCGCCGTCCGCCCCGACGACGACACCCCGGGCGGCCCGGGGTCCCCCACCACCTGACTGGAGACGGCGCGATGCCCCAAGAGACCCCCGTGGACGAGTTCGACTATGTCGTGGTCGGCGGCGGCACGGCCGGCGCCGTCGTGGCGGCCCGGCTCAGCGAGGACCCCTCGGTCACCGTCTGCCTCCTGGAGGCGGGCCCCTCCGACGTCGGCGACGACAACGTGCTGCGCCTGGACCGCTGGATGGGCCTCCTGGAGTCCGGCTACGACTGGGACTACCCCGTCGAGCCCCAGGAGAACGGCAACAGCTTCATGCGGCACGCCCGCGCCAAGGTCCTCGGCGGCTGCTCCTCCCACAACTCCTGCATCGCCTTCTGGGCCCCCGCCGAGGATCTCGACGAGTGGGCCGCCAGGGGCTGTACGGGCTGGAGCTCGGACGACTGCTTCCCGCTCTACCAGCGCCTGGAGTCCAACGACGCCCCGGGCGACCACCACGGCCGCTCGGGCCCGGTCACCCTGCGCACCATCCCGCCCGACGACCCGTGCGGGGTGGCCCTCCTCGAGGCCTGCGCGGCGGCCGGCATCCCCACCACCCCGTTCAACACCGGCAAGACCGTCATCCGCGGCGCGCACTGGTTCCAGATCAACTGCCGCCCGGACGGCACCCGTTCCTCCGCGTCGGTATCCTATCTCCACCCCGTCATGCACACCCGGAGCAACCTCGACGTACGCACCGGCCTCCAGGCCAAGCGCCTCAACTTCGACTCCTCCCGGCGCTGCACCGGGGTGGACTACCTCTCCCCCGACCTGTTCCACAGCCGTACCGTCAACGCCCGCCGCGAGGTCATCGTCTCCTGCGGCGCGATCGACTCGCCGAAGCTGCTGATGCTCTCCGGCATCGGCCCGGCCGACCACCTCCGCGAGGTCGGCATCGAACCGCTCGTCGACTCCCCGGGCGTCGGCTCCCACCTCCAGGACCACCCCGAGGGCGTGATCATGTGGGAGGCCAGACAGCCCATGGTCACCTCGTCCACCCAGTGGTGGGAGATCGGCATCTTCGCCGACACCGAGCCCGGCCTGGACCGCCCGGACCTGATGTTCCACTACGGCTCCGTGCCCTTCGACATGAACACCTACCGCCGCGGCTACCCGACCTCGGAGAACGCCTTCTGCCTCACCCCGAACGTCACCCGCGCCCGCTCCCGCGGCACCGTCCGCCTGCGCACCCGCGACTTCCGCGACAAGCCCCAGGTCGACCCGCGCTACTTCACCCATGAGCACGACGTACGGGTCATGACCCACGGCCTCCGCCTCGCCCGCGAGATCATCTCCCAGCCCCCGATGACCGACTGGGCGGGCACCGAACTCGCCCCCGGCCCCTCCGCCACCTCCGACGCCGACCTGCTCGCCTACATCCGCGACACCCACAACACCGTCTACCACCCGGCCTGCACGGTCCAGATGGGCGCCGCCGGCGACCCCACCACCCCGCTCGACCCGCAACTCCGCGTCGAGGGCGTCACGGGCCTGCGGGTGGCCGACGGCTCGGTGATGCCGTTCCTGACGACGGTGAACCCCTGCATCACGACCATGATGATCGGCGAGAAGTGCGCAGACATGATCCGGACGCCCTGACCGCGGGACGCACAGGCGGGATCACGGCACAACAAAGACCTACGAGGTGGGCTCCCTTCGCCGGCATTGTCCGGATCAGGTGCTTGGGGGTCGCCGTCCGGTCTCACGACCTTTCAGCCTCTCAGCCCGACTTTCCTTCACATCCTCGGCGAGAGCCAGAGCTCCCTTCCCCGAGGCCAGTCCGGTCGAACTCCCTCGCTCGCCCCGTAGGCCGGTCTTCAGGATACTCCCGAACAAAGGGAATGGAACAGTCAAATCGGGCAAGTTCTCAGATTTACCCGACGGGGGCGGTGAGGGGCGCCCGCACGCCTCCGCACCGCCACCCAAAACGAAGAAAACCCCTGATCAACAGGGGTTTTCGCTGGTGCTCGAGGTCCGAGTTGAACCATACGCACATGCCGGTGATGCGGGGAAAGCTGCGGTTGCCGTAGGCGTAGCGCCTCCGACCAGCGGCGTGACTCGTTACGGCTTCGATGCCACCCCGCCCCTGCACTCCGCTGCCCGGCCGCCCCCTGCGAGGCGGACTCCAGCCGGCAAAGGGCTGGAAATCACCGCGTCATACGAAGCTCTTGTGGGGAGATACGAGCGATCGTCAACTTAGAGTAACCAGGGGGTCACGTGGGGTGGAAACGGGCGTTCGATGACGCGATGGGCGAGCTGCGGGAGGCCCGCAGACAGCTGGAGCGCCTCGACGATCCGACGGTCGGGCTGTCCGCACTGCACGGGGAGATCACGCAGAGCCGTCTGAAGATCCAGGAGGCCGTCCAGGCGGGCGTCACCGGGCTGCGCGAGGAGAACCGCGAAGTACGCCGGCGCCAGGACCGGATGATCAACGACCTGAACGATACCCGGGGCGAGCTCCGGCAGCTTTTGGACCTCGCCGAGGTCCTTCGTGTAGCCGCTCTGGACCGGGTCGAGGGTCCGGAGCGGAGCGATGGGTCGCCGGAGCCTCCAGAAGGCGCCCGTCATGAGCCGTCCGCGGATTCCGGGGCGCCGGCAGACCACGGGCCTGAGCCCGTCCTCGCCGTCACCGCACCGCACCAGCACACCGAGCCCGGCAGCAACCAGCAGGGGGAGAGCATGGACAACACCCAGCGGCAGTCGCGGCCCGAGGCCGGGAGCGACGACCAGGATCTCGCCCTCAAGAGCGCGATCGAGGCCGCCTACCACAGCACAGACGTCCCCACGCCGGCCGCGCCCGCCGCGCCGCAGGCCTCCGGGAACCGACCCGAGGATGCGAGGGTCGCCCACGGCGTCCTGCTGCTGAAGGCCGCTGGTGTCGCCTCCGCCGAGCTCATCGCGCACCGGGACACCTGGGAGTGGCTCGCCGCCCTGGCCGTCGACCACGGCCACTTCCGGACCCCGCCCGCGGTGGCGGACATCAAGGAGGGCCGCGTACAGACCGTCCTGTCCGGACGCTCTCTCATCGCCCTGCTGATCGAGCTGTGGAAAACCCGCTCCACCGCCACCCCGCTGGAGGCCGATTGGGCGCTGGCGACGACCGCCTACCAGCGCATCGCGGCCGAACTCGCCGATGTCGCCGGCCAGGGTGAGACCATCCGCATCGTCCTGGACGACGGCCTCACCCACAGCGCCGACGACTGACCGCAACAAAGGTTCAAAATGAATTAAATGCGTGAAGGCCGCCGGGGCGCTCCGGACGGCCTTCATGTGCTCGCGATCTTGGCCTCCGCTGGTCGGCCGGCGGGTGCGGTCGACGCGGTTTGCCGGGCAGCGCAGCGTGGTGCGCGCATGGGGAAGCGGTGGCGAGGTGGTGGGCTTCAGCGGGCTTCCCATCTGAGCACACGCGCGCGAGCGCATCAACCGACCCGCACCACAGCGGAGTTGCATCGGCCTCGGTCACCCTGCCCGTAGCGCGTCGCCGCGCCGCTCGGCGGTTGAGGGCAGCCGACAGGTCGAACAGGCGGCGGGAACTGCTGCAGGACCGTCGCGCCCCGCACGGCCTCTGCCCCCTCGGTGCGGTGGTGGTCCGGAGCCGGCACCGCGCTGCCCTCCTCTCCCCACCCGAGGAGCGTCCCGAACTCCGGCAACGAGGCTGGCGACCAGGGGACAGGGGGCCCAGCCGAGCCCGTCTACCGACCCGACGCCGACGCCTCCGCCCTCTCGGGCACCGGCGCGGATATCACCGACGTCTTCGACTACCTCCCCCGCGACCTGATGAAAGCTGACGCCCACGAACACCGCGGCGTCCTCCGCCAGATCGGCCCCGCCTACCAGTTCCGCCACATAGACCCGCAACGCGCCTCGTCCACCCCCTCCCAGACCTGGGCGTTGACTCGAACCCCCAACCCCCAACCCCGAACCCATGCCCAGTCACAAGCCTGGCACTGCCCCAACTCGTCACGCGAACGTAGGACTGATGAACTGGACCGCGCCGAAACTGTCTTCGACACCGCGCGGGTCTACGGGTTCGGGTTCGGCATCGGGTTTCTACGCTGGATCGTTGGCGACACCAAAGACTTCCCCACTCACCCGGCACCAGCGTCGTGGGTCCCGAGGGTCAGCAGGAAGGCGGAACCGGCTGCCCAATGATCACGACACCCAGACGCGCGCTCCCGGATGAACAGCGCCTGAAGCCCGTCCGCGTCAACGGCGTCACCAGCCCGCAGTGGCTGATCGCCGAATGGCCCGAGGTGATCGTGAGCGTCCTGGTACTGGTAGACAAAGCGGCGGCCTGGCCGGGTACGGTCCCGCATGCGGCTCATAGTGCACTTGAGGAGCCGTTCGCCCCGCTGGAATAGTCCGATCATCTAGCACGTGTTTTACGGGGGGCGTGTTTCGCATGGGTGTTGTGCTGCCGGGCTGGGCGGATGAACTGCTCGACCTGATCGGTGTCTCGTGGCCGAACGTGGACGAGGATGACTACCGCGAAATGGCCAATGCCATGCGGGAGTTCGCCGACGACATCGACGAAGGCGCGAACGAGGCCCACACCGCGATCCAGAGCCTGGTCGGGTCGGCAGGCGGTTCCCTGGCCGTTGAGGCGCTGAACGCCCACTGGGGGAAGATCAACGGCCAGCATCTCAAGGGCCTGGCCGACTGCGGCCGCATGGCAGGCACTGCGATGGACGGCGTCGCGATCCTCATCGAGGGCGCCAAGATCGCTGCGCTCGTCCAACTCGGCATCCTCGCGGCCGAGGTCATCGCCGCCCAGGCGGCGGCCCCGTTCACTCTGGGACTTTCCGAGGTCGGCGCGCTCGGTGCCACCCAGGCGACCCGAATGATCGTCAAACGCCTCTTCAAAGAGGTATGCCAACAGGTCGTCGAGCAGGTCATCAGCATCGCGCTCACACCCGTCGAGGAAGCCCTCGCCGCGATGGTCGGCGACCTCGTCGTCCAGCTCGGCGCCAACGCCCTCGGCGTGCAGGACGGAGTGGACCTCGGGCACGCGGCCAAGGCCGGCAAGGACGGGTTCAATCAGGGCGTCAAGGACGCCAAGGACTCCGCCAAATCAGCCGCCGATAACCCCATGGAACTCCTCAGCGCTGGTGGCCGCCGCGGAGGCGGGGGCGGGCTCGGCGGAGGCGGCTCCCACGGTGGCGGTGGGGGCAGCAGTTCCGGCGGCGGTGACGGGTTCAGCTTCGACAAGGACGAGCACGACCGCGCTGTGACCAGCCTGGAGAGCGCCGGCGGCACCTTCCGCAACAAGGCCGGTGGCAAGATCAGCCGCGCCAAGAGCCACCACGGCCGAACCCGCGGCAAGGACTTCATCGCCGACGCGGCGAACACCATGCTCGACAAGGTCATCGAAGGCATCGAGAACGCCGTCAAGAAGACCGCCAAGCACCTCGACGACAACATGACCCGCGGCATCAAGCAGATGGCCAAGAACCACCACGAGAACGACAAGGGCCTCGCCGACCACTTCAAAAGCCTTGGGAAGGATGGAAAGGGCGATCCCAAGCCCCCTATTCGGGGTGGCTCAGGCCCGGGTGGCAGCGGCGACGGCAAGTCACCGAACGCGAAGGGCCCCCAGTCCAAGGGACCCTCGAAGAGCGAGGCCGCCAAGCAGGCGGATGCCGACCATGCCAACGACAAGACCCGTAAGGATGAGGGCAAATGCACCGACGGCACGGACCCGGTCGACCTCGCCACGGGCAAGGTGTTCCTGACCCAAACCGACATCGCACTGCCCGGCGCCCTGCCGCTGGTCTTCACCCGTAAATACGAGTCATCGACCCGCATCGGACGCCACATTGGACCATCGTGGTCCTCCACCATCGACCAGCGCCTGGAGATCGACAGCGACGAGGTCGTCTTCGTGACCGAGGCCGGGATGCTGCTGCGCTACGCCATCCCGGAGACCGGCGAGCGGGCACTGCCGAAAAACGGCCCGCGCTGGCCCCTGACGCGCACCGATCAGGGCGACTGGGCCGTCGACGACCCCGACACAGGTCAGACCCGCTACTTCACTGACGCCCTGCACGCTCCTGGCATCGCCCTGCCTGATGAGATCACGGACCGCAACGGACACCGGATCACCTTCGACTACGCAGACGAGACCGGCATCCCGTACGCGATCCGCCACAGCGCCGGCTACGAGCTCAAGCTGACCTGCGACGAGCAGGGACGACTGACCGCCGTGCACCTGGCCGGCGCGGCCGAGGACGGCTCCGACCAGCTGATCCGGTCATACGGGCACGACGAGGCCGGAAACCTGACCAGCGTCACCACCTTCACCGGCGCGGTGATCCGGTTCGAGTACGACACCGAACACCGGATAACCGCCTGGGTCGACTCCAACAACTCCCGCTACGAATACACCTACGACGACCGCCACCGCTGCATCACCCAGTCCGGCGCCGAGGGCCACCTGGCCAACCGGTTCACCTACGGCGAAGTCGACCCCGAGACCGGGCACCGCACCACCACCCACACCAACGGCGAAGGCTTCCCCACCCGGTACCTCGTCAACGACCGCCTCCAGGTCATCGCGATCACAGACCCGCTCGGCAACACCACCCGCACCACCTACGACCCGCACGACCGGCCCGTCCAGACCACCGACCCCCTCGGCAACACCACACACCTCACCTACGACGAGGACGGGCACCTGGTTTCCATCCTCCGCCCGGATGGGACCAGCACCACCGCCACGTACTCTGACCTGGGGCTGCCACGGGAGGTCACCGGCCCTGATGGCCGGACGTTCCGTCAGGAGTACGACGCCAAGGGAAACCGTACTTCCATCACAGACCCGGCCGGCCAGACCACCCGCTTCACCCATGACGGACGCGGCCACCTCACCTCGGTTACCGACCCGCTGGGAAACACCACCCGAATCGAGTGCGACGAAGCCGGTCTCCCGCTCACGATCACCGACCCTCTCCGCGCCGTCACCCATTTCCGCCGCGACCGATTTGGCCGCACCACCTCCGTGATCGACGCCCTCGGCAACACCACCCGGTACACGTGGACACCCGACGGGCACCTTGCCACCCGCCTGAATCCGGACGGCACTGAGGAATCCTGGGCTTACGACGGTGAGGGCAACTGCACTGCCCACACCGACCCGCTGGGCCAGGTCACCACCTTCGAGTACGGCCACTTCGACCGGCTCAAGGCGCGCACCGACCCGGACGGGGCACGCCACGAGTTCGTGCACGACACCGAACTCAAGCTCATGAAGGTCACCAACCCGCAGGGCCTGACCTGGCGATATGAGTACGACGAGGCCGGGCGTCTGATCGCCGAGACGGACTTCGACAACCGCACTCAGAGCTATGCGCACGATGCGGCCGGGAGACTGACCTCCCGCACCACCCCGCTGGGCCACACCACCCGTTTCCAGCACGATGCGCTCGGCCGGATCGTCACCAAAGACGTCGACGGCCAGCTCACCACCTTCGCCTACGACGACGCGGGCCGTCCGGCCCGGATCACTGGACCGGACAGCGAACTCGCTTACAGCCGGGATGAGGTCGGCCGGGTCGTCGCCGAGACGGTGAACGGCCGCACCACCACCTTCACCTACGACGTCCTGGGCCGTCGAATATCCCGCACCACCCCCACCGGCGCGGTCAGCACCTGGACCTACGACGTGGCGGGGCGGCGCACCAGACTCGATGCCTCCGGCCGCACCCTGGCCTTCGCCCACGACGCAGTCGGCCAGGAACTCTCCCGCACCATCGGCGACATCACCTTCACCCACGCCTACGACGCCCTCGGCCGCCTCACCGACCAACACGTCACCTCGGCCGCCGAAACCCTCCAGCACCGCGCCTACACCTACCGCGCCGACGGCTACCTCACCGGCATCGACGACCACCTCAATGGTCCGCGTCGCTTCGAACTCGACACCATCGGCCGGGTCACCACCGTCTCGGCCCACAACTGGACCGAGACCTACGCCTACGACACCGCCGGAAACCAAACCCACGCCACCTGGCCCGACCGCCACCCCGCCCCCGAAGCCCGCGGCGATCGCACCTACGCCGGGACCCGCCTCAACCGCGCCGGCACCGTCCGCTACGAATACGACGCCGCCGGCCGCACCACCCTCCGTCAGAAGACCCGACTGTCGCGCAAGCCCGACACCTGGCGCTACACCTGGGATGCCGAGAACCGGCTAACGGCCTGCACAACCCCCGACGGTACGACCTGGCGCTACACCTATGACCCCCTCGGCCGCCGCACTGCCAAACTACGCCTGACCGACGACGGCCAGAACGTCACTGAGCAGGTGAACTTCACCTGGGATGGCGCCAGGCTGTGCGAGCAGACCAGCATCATCCACGGCCACTCCACACAAACGACCATCACCTGGGACCACAAGGGACACACCCCTCTCGCCCAGTACGAACGCAAACACCTCTCCCAGGACGAAGTCGACGCCCGCTTCTTCGCCATCGCCACCGACCTCACCGGTATGCCGACGGAGCTCATCAGCGAGGACGGCGACGTCGCGTGGCAAGCCCGCCCCACCACCTGGGGTTCCACCGCCTGGAACCACAACGCCACCGCGTACACGCCCCTGCGCTACCCCGGGCAGTACGCCGACCCCGAGACGGAACTGCACTACAACTTCTTCCGGCATTACGACCCGGAAACCGGGCGGTACGCCAGCCCGGACCCACTCGGGCTCAGACCGGCTCCCAACCCGATCAGCTATGTGCTGAACCCCTCACGCTGGCGGGATCCCCTTGGCCTGTTCGGCTGCGAAGACGATGACGAATTCTCAAGCCACCATGAACCAGCGCGTGATCTTGCCCGGTACACTGAAGGACAGAGTACTCGCGATCCGAGTTCGCAGTGGTATCACGAGTACCTGAGTAACGATGAGCTTGTGGCTTCATTCAACAATGCTGGACTAGGGGATGGGTTCTTTGTTTCACCGGGAGGGCAAGTACTCGGTGGGCACCACCGATGGGATGAGCTCATGACCAGGGTGGGCGATGGCCGTATCGATCCCGAAACTCCCATCCGTGTCGACGTTCTTGGCGGGGATTAGCACCTATGTCAGTCGTCCGGTCTTCAGACCCTGATTTTCGCGTGTGCCAGGTCCACTTCGCAGCTCTGCTCGAACTGCAGTCGCGGGCAGAGAGGGAAGGATGGGCAACGCGGTGGTCCTCTGAGAAATCTCTGCGTGGACAGGTGAAGGAGAATACCGTATTTCTCTGCACCATATTGCGGGAGGAGCGAAATGGCGAAGTTCACGCGTACCGATGCCTCGTGCTCTTCCCGGCGGCGAAGGGGGACGCCGCAGGAGGCGTGACCACAATCGACATCGCCCCAGAGGCGCTCGCATCAATGGAAAGAATTGATCGAGATCCGCAGACTCGAAAGGCGCTTGCGAAAATGTTCTCCATCGCCTCGGGTGGCATCTCCATGGTTTCAAAGGACTAAGAGGTTGTCTCACGTGGCACGTTTCGCGAGCTTCTTGTAGCAGGTCAGGGCGGCGGCCATGGCCAGGCCTCGGCTCTGCCAGTCGTCGCGGACCACGTACGGGATCTTGAGGCCATGAGCAGCCCATGGCAGGCTCATGCTGCACGATCGATGAATTCGCGAAAGACAACCTGCACGGGAGACTGCGGCGGGACCGCAAGGCACCGTCGAGGCCAGGTACTTCGGCGAGGTCTTCGACCGCCCTTCCCCGGAACCGCTGCCCCGGTGGCAGGACTACAACGGCAGCGATCCGTGGGCGACCGAGGACGAGACCCGCGATCAGATCGTCGGGTTCTACCGGCGCACGTGGGAACACTCGGACGCGTCCGCTACAGCACCGAACCGCTCACCCTTGGCGGAACCGAAATCCCCGCAGGCGTGCCCGTACTCATCGCCCCGCGAGCCGCCAACCGTGACCCTGCTCGCTTCACCGAGCCCGATGAACTCGACCTCGACCGGGACGCCAACGCCCACCTGGCCTTCGGCCACGGCATCCACCGGTGCCTGGGGGCGCCGCTCGCCCGAGCCGAAGCGGAGATCGCACTCCGAGCGATCATCGAGCGCTTCCCCGGCATCCTCCTCGCCGCCAACGGCGAAGACCTGGAATGGCGACAAACACGCCTGATGCGCGGAATCAAAGCCCTACCGGTCGCTCTGTAGCCAGGCCCGTGTCGGCGCTGCCTGAAAACCCCCACACCCGAGCTTGGGAGAAACCCCAGGTCAGCGCACTGCTCCGTCAAGAGCCCACACACTCATTTCGACCACCCATCCGACTTCCTCACGCAAAAAGCCTGGTCAGTGCACTTTTTGCGTGAGTGTCCGAGGGGGACTTGGACCAACACCCCACGGATCAGGCCACAGACGGCGACGCTGGACGTCGGGCCGACGTAAGTGGCCGCAGTTCGGTCAGCGCATCCCCGGCACTCTGCGTGGCAGCCGTGCGTCGCACGTTCAGTCAGCTTCCACTCGCCGTCTTGGTCGCACCTCCGTGCTTCGTCACGCGCGGGCGGCATCGGACGCGTACTGCGCCGTGGGTGAACGCGGGATCTGTGGCTTCACTCGCCCACACATAGGCCTCGCCGGGCTGGAGTTGGGCCAGTTGCTCCGGACGAAGGCCGATGAAAGCGGTGTTCGCCTTCTGAAGGTGCTTCAGCCAGGCCGGGGACGTGAACTTGTGCAGGATCACGTGGTCGGACAGCTCGATCAGTGAGATCGGCACGGAGGGCGGGTCCTGACTGGCGACCAGAATGCTCACGCCCTTGTGCCGCATCTCGCGTACCGTCTCGACGAGTCCGGCCACGAGGTCCGGGCTGTCGATGTACTTATGCGCCTCGTCAAATACGACCAGTTTGTTGAAGTGTTCGCCATCGGTGGGCGCGCATGATGCGGGTCAGCTGGCGGATGTAGGTGGACTGGTTACCCACTGCCCCCACGAGGAATCGCCAGTGGGCTGCCTGGAGTTCGCTGGATGCGAAGGCCAGGGGCTGCACTTCGATGCCGGGGAACTCCTGCCGCCGGTCTTCGACCTGATCAATGGGTGTCAGGAGCAGCACATCTTCGAGTGCTCGGGGATCTGCCCCATAGCGTTCCTTGAGCGACAGCCCAGCCCGAGACCCTCACCACAGACCAGATCACGCACATGGTCTCCGCGCTCGGCTCGATGACCGACCGACTCCTCGCCGCCCCGTCCGAACGCAAGCGCCCCCTGTACGAGAGCTTCGGGCTCGCACTGACCCTTGACATGCCAAAGAGGGTCATGACCGTAGAGTCACAACCCTCTCAAACATGTACATATGAAACGTGTCCGAGGGGGGACTTGAACCCCCACGCCCGATAAAGGGCACTAGCACCTCAAGCTAGCGCGTCTGCCATTCCGCCACCCGGACTAGGTGTGATCTTCGCGGGGCGTTCCCCGCGGCGACATGGATAACAATACCAAGGTTTCGGAGCGCCCTTCACCTGCGTATCCACACAGGGCATAGCCACCACTTATGGGCAATGTCGGACAAATCCCCCATCTTGTTGGACGTGCAGGCCAGGGGGGCAGGTCGGCCCGTCCCGGGCGTCCCCGACGGGCCTGCCCCGCGCCGGTTACGGCATCAGGTGGTAGTCCGGGAAGTTGCCCGGCAGGCGCTCGGCGGGCGGGCCCTCGGTCACCGCCCGGACGAGGAGCTCACCGCCGACGAAGGCGCCGCTCCAGGAGTTGCCGAAGCCACCGAAGAGCTCGTCGCGGTCGCCGCGGGAGCGGGGCTTGCCGTGGCCCACCTTGAAGGCGCGGATCTGCGGGGCGAGGCGGTCGTAGGTGTCCTTGTCGTCGCAGGAGAGGCTGGCGACCAGGGCGCCGTTGCTGGCGTTCATGGCGGCGAGCAGCTCGGCCTCGGTGTCGACGAGGACGACGGTGTCGACGGGGCCGAAGGGCTCGGCGTGGTGGAGCGGCGAGGAGGGGGGCGGGGCCAGGAGGGTGGTCGGGGGGAGGTAGGCGGAGGTGTCCTGGCCGGGGAGGAAGTGGCCGTCGGCGAGGGTGCCGCGGTGCAGGGGGACGGCGCCCCGGGAGATGGCCTCCGTGGTGAGGTCGGCGAGTTCCTTGACCTTGGCCGCGTTGATCAGGGGGCCGAAGTCGAGTTCCGGGAGGGGGTCGGCGGGGTCGGCGACGGCCAGGGGGTGGCCGAAGCGGACGCTGCGTACGGCCGGCAGGTAGGCGGCGAGGAAGTCGGCGAAGGCGTCGCGCTGGACGACGAAGCGGGGGTAGGCGGTGCAGCGCTGCTTGGCGTAATCGAAGGTCTTGCGCAGCAGCGGGGTCAGCGCCGGCCAGTCGGAGTAGTTCCAGATGCCCCACGTGTTGAGGCCCTCTTGTTCGAGGATGTGGCGTTTGCCGAGGTCGGCGACGGCGGTGGCGACCCGGGCGCCGGTGTCGCGGCCGCCGACGAAGGAGACACAGCCGATCTCGGGTGAGCGGACGAGGGCGGGCGAGAGTTCGCTGCCGCTGCCGCTGACGAGGGTGGCCGGGACGCCCTCCCGCGCGGCCAGGGCGCAGGCGAGGGTGAGACAGACCAGGCCGCCGTCGGTGGGCGTCTTGGCGATCACGGCGTTGCCGGCCAGCGCCTGCACCAGCATCGCGTGGATGAGCACCGACATCGGGTAGTTCCAGCTGGCGATGTTGCTGACCGGGCCGGGCAGCGGCGTACGGCCGGCGAGCATCCGGTCGATCTCGCAGACGTACCAGCGGACGCCGTCGATGGCGCGGTCGACGTCCGCCTGGGCGAGCTTCCAGGGCTTGCCGATCTCCCAGACCAGGAGCAGGGCCAGCAGTTCGCGGTGTTCGGTGAGGGCGTCGAGGGCGGCGGAGACCCGGGCTCTGCGCTCGGCGAGGGGCAGCTGACGCCAGGCGCGGTGCTGGTCGAGGGAGGCGCGTACGGCCTGCCGCGCGGTGTCCGCGTCGAGGCGGGGCGGCCCCGCGATGGGGGTGCCGTCGACCGGGCTGGTGGCGGGCAGCGGATCGCCGTCCGGGTGCCAGGTGGCGGCCCAGAGATTGAGGGCCTGATCGTCGCGGAACGCCTCGGGGGCGGTCGCCAGGCTGCGCCGCCAGGCGTCCTGCCAGGACGTACCGGGCTTGAGGGTGAGGGTCGGGGTGGTGTCGCGCGTGGGTGCCATCGATCGTCTCCGCTCTCGGTGCACGGCGAGTGTCACTCCTCGCGGGCGAAGCAGCCACCGGGGCGCCGGCCGCTCGGCCGGCTCCCCACGTCGCCGGCCGGCCCACCGTGGTGCTTCCGCGCCGTTGCGCCCGCGGCGGGCTGGTTTCCGCTGCGGGGGGCTGTTCGGGTGCCGGTGACGGGCCTACGCGGGTGGGGCGCTCAGCCTGCCCCCGTGCGGCGAGGCGGAGTCGGGCAGCGTGCTCGGCGTGGGTGTTCCGTACCGCGCAATCGGCGTGGGTTCGGGGCCACTTGTGTGGTGCGCACTGACGACGCCACGCAGCAGGCACTGCATAGGATAGGAGGTGGAGAGAGGGTTCGAGAGGAGTCGAGAGGAGTCGGAGATGAGCGGCTACAGGGAAGTCGCGGCGCGCATTCGTCGTGACGTCGAGGCCGGCGTCTGGCCGACCGACCGGCCGATCCCCGGTATCGACAGGCTCAAAGACCGCTACGAAGTGGCTCGCCAGACGGCCAATCGCGCCGTTCAGCACCTGGTCGCAGAGGGGGTGCTCTTCAGCGAAGGCCGACGCGGGACCTTCATCCGCCCGCCGGCCCCGGCGCCGATGGTCGCCGGTGTGCGCACGGTCCATCGCGACGAGACCGGCTACCACTTCGACCGCGGCGCGCAGGACTGGCGCGGCGTCGGCACCCCGACCCAGGAGGTGGGCGTGCCGCCGGCCGACGTGGCGGAGCTGCTCGGCGTCGGCAAGGGCGACCACGTCATGATCCGGGACCGGGCCGTGGGCCCGCCGGACACGGCGCACCCCCTCCAGCTCGCCACCTCGTACCTGCCCATGTCCCTCGTGGGGAAGCTCCCGGTCCTCGGCGCGGCCGACACCGGACCCGGCGGCATCTACGACCGCATCGAGGAGCATCACGACGCGCCGATCTCGTGGGAGGAGACGGTGTCGGCTCGGCCCGCGAACGATCACGAGCAGCAGCAGTTGCGTGTAGGGGCTGGGCTGCCGGTGCTCGTGGTCACGCGCGTGTCGCGCGTGGGCGATCAGGTCGTGGAGGTCAACCGGACGCGGATGCCTGCGGACCGCTTCGCCATGTCGTATCAGGTGATGCGGGACGCGACTGCACGCTGGCCGCGCGAGGCCGAGCGAAGCGAGTAGTACGCGCCCGGCCCCGCGGCCCCGAGTCGCGCGGCCCGCAGGACAGCCAACCTCGCATTTGTGTGCATATTCGAGGTGTGCCAGTTCCATGAGGCGACCGGGGATGTGCGACGCGGCAGTTTCTGAGCCGCGGACTTTCCTATCCGGCTACGTGACGAACCAACCTGCGGCATGATCTGGAGCCGAACAACCGGCTCGGCAGAGGGACATGGCCATGAGACAGGGTCGCTGGCATCGCGTACCGGGCGACGGGAGCTAGGCGTTGAACGACCTTTGGAGGCACCTGGCCACTGTCATCGCTGTGGGCGGGGCGGTGGTGCCGGTGGTCAGGGAGCTGCTTCACCGCTTCCTCACCAGGAAGAAGTCGCTCGACGCTTCGGTTGAGTGGGCGAGGAAGGCGACTCGCCCCGACGCCACCCCAAAGCCACGGGAGAGGCGTAATGACTGAGTCGAGGAATGCGGCTGGGGGTGACAGGAAAAAGCGGAAGCCGGTCATCACGTCGGCTGACGTCAGTGGAGCGAGCATCGCGACCCTTGTCGCCACGGTCGGCTTCAACTTGGGGGCCGGCACATGGCCGGGGCGGATCTGCATGTTGTCTTCGCCCTGGTTGGTTCTCGTCCTGCCCTGGCTCGTCGCTGTCCTGATGGACGTCGGTGACGCGAAACTGAAGAACTGGCAGTACATGCTCCGCAGGAAGCAGCTCATCAAGCTCGCCGAGAGCATCCAGAGCCCTTCGCATAAGAAGAAGCTTCTGACTTCCGCACACGAGGCCGACCTGGAGCATGCGGAGCGGATCATCGAAAGCATGCGAGGAGCGGCACCCGATGTGTCGGAGTCCTAGATGTCGATGATCGCGAGCCCGGAATAGCGGCAGGAAGAATTCGAGCGCATCTGGAGTGGGAATTCCTCTCCTATGCGCCGGGCGCTAATTCTCCCAAGTGATCAGCTCTCGAATTCCGCGTCCGCCGCCTCGCGAGATCCGTCCCCGGTAGCGCCCTGATTTGCGATCGCCTTATGGTGGCGGACCACCTCGTCGATGATGAAGTTCAGGAACTTCTCGGCGAACGCCGGGTCCAGCCGGGCGTCTTCGGCCAGTCGGCGCAGGCGCTCGATCTGGGCGGCCTCGCGGGCGGGGTCGGCGGGCGGCAGGCTGTGCCGGGCCTTGAGCTCGCCGACCTGCTGGGTGCACTTGAAGCGCTCGGCGAGCAGATGCACCAGGGCGGCGTCGAGGTTGTCGATGCTGCTGCGCAGGTAGAGCAGCCGCTCACGGGCCGCCTGGTCGGCGACGGAGGCCGCTTCGCCGGCCGCCGGTGCTGTCCCTTCGCTCATGTGCCTCTCGCCATTCTTGGTCGGTCATCCGGTGCTTCGTGCATGATCGGGTGAAGGTTACCGGGCTGCGCGCCCTGGACCGGGGCTGGTCTCGCGGATCGGACCGGGGGAGGAACCGGGCCGGTCGGCGCCGGACGGGCCGAGGGTCGTCGCGCCCGGCGACCGCCGCGATCAGGTCGCGGTGAGCGTTCCGCGCCTGGTGGCGGGCAACTCCTGTGACAATGACGCCGGTTGAGAGCGGCCGGCCGACCGTCGGCCGCGGAGTGCGCAGGGGTGGAGGACGCATGAGCACGGACCGCGTGGTGATCGAGGGGGCCGAGGTCGCCGTCGTCGGCGGCAGCATCGCCGGGTGCGCCATGGCGCTGGCCGCGCATCGGTCCGGCGCGGGCCGGGTCACCGTCCACGAGCGCGCCGCCGGCCGGCTCGCGGACCGCGGGGTCGGCCTCGCGGTGCACAACGACCGGTATGCGGAACTGACCGCGGCCGGGTACATGGACACGGCCATGCCGTGGGTGCAGCTGACCACCCGCCGCTGGTACGTCCGCGACGGCGCCGCTCCGCTCGGCCGGCAGATCGCCGCCCAGCCCTTTCCGTTCCGCTCGTACTGCTGGGGGCCGCTCTGGCAGGAGTTACGGCGTCGGTTACCGGCGCACACCGACTTCCGGTGGGGCGTGACGGTCCGCGCGGTCACCGACGCGGCGGACGGCGCCCGGCTGCATCTCGACGGCGACGGGGGCGCCGGCCCGGAGCGCTTCGACCTGGTCATCGGCGCCGACGGCTACCGCTCGGTGGTCCGTACCGCCGCGTTCCCCGGCATCCGGCCCCGGTACGCGGGCTACCTCGCCTGGCGCGGCACCGTGCCCGCCGAGCGGATGGCGGCGCTCGACTTCCCGGGCCTGCCGTCGAGCCCCTGGGCGCAGGAGGACTGCATCTACGTCGTCTTCCCCGGCGGCCATGTCATCATCTACCGCATTCCGGACGGCCGCGGCGGCCATCGCGCCAACTGGGTGCTCTACACGACCCCGCCCGCCGGCCTCGCGCTGGACCTGGACACCCCCACCAGTCTGCCGCCGGGCACCCTCACCGATGCGCTGCACTCCCATCTCACGTATGTGACCGAGGAGTTGCTGCCGCCGTTCTGGGCCGGACTGCTGCATCTGACGGCGCCTCAGGAGCGCTTCATCCAGCCGATGTACGACTTCACGGCCCCCCGCTACACCACGGGCCGGCTGCTGCTCGCGGGGGACGCGGCCACCGTCGCCCGTCCGCACACCGCCGCCGGCGCGGCCAAGGCGCTCCAGGACGCCGCAGCCCTGGAGGCCGCGCTGCGTGCGGGACCGCGGCGGCCGGACCCGCTGGAGGCGTACGGCACGGCGCGCGGCGCGACCGGCCGGACCATGGTCGACCTGGGGCGGCGGCTGGGCCGGATGCTCGTCCAGGACACCCCGGACTGGCGGACTCTGGACCGCTCCGGGCTGGAGGCGGCCTGGGCCGCGGCCGACGGGTCGGGAGCGTTCGGCGGCCGCACGCTGAAGGGGTGACGCCCCGCCGCCCGGTGGCTCACGGGCCGGGTGGGGGCGCCAGTGGTGAGGTGCAGGACAATGAGCTCGCACGGGCCGCTGCGGACCATCGGCGGGTGCGGCAGCGGCTGGACGGAATGAGTGGGACTGATCGGACATGGGACGAGTCACGGAGCGACGCAGGGTGATCCGGATCCGCGACGGCGCCGTGAGCACCCGCCCGGACACCCTCGTCGCCGAGGAGCCGCTGGAGATCCGGCTCGGCGGCAAGCCGCTGGCCATCACGATGCGTACACCAGGTGACGACTTCGCGCTCGCGGCGGGCTTCCTCGTCAGCGAGGGCGTCCTGGCGAGCGCCGATGAGCTGGCGAACATCGTCTACTGCGCGGGGGCGACGGACGAGGGAAGCAACACCTACAACGTCGTCGACGTGCGGCTCGCGGACGGGGTGCCGGTCCCGGACATCACGCTGGAGCGCAATGTCTATACGACGTCGTCGTGCGGGCTGTGCGGCAAGGCCAGCCTGGACGCGGTGCGCACCACCGCCCGCTGGACGCTGGACGCCTCCCCCGGCAGCCCGGCACCCATCGAACCCGCCGTGCTCGCCGCCCTCCCCGACCGGCTGCGCGCCGCCCAGCGGGTGTTCGAGCGGACCGGGGGACTGCATGCGGCGGCCCTGTTCACGACGGACGGGGAGCTGCTCGACATCCGGGAGGACGTGGGGCGGCACAACGCGGTGGACAAGGTCGTCGGGCGGGCGCTGCAGCAGGGGCTGCTGCCGCTGTCGTCGTGCGTGCTGATGGTTTCCGGGCGGGCGTCGTTCGAGCTGGCGCAGAAGGCCGTGATGGCGGGCATCCCCGTGCTGGCCGCGGTCTCGGCCCCGTCGTCGCTCGCCGTCGATCTGGCCCGGGAGACCGGGCTGACCCTGGTCGGGTTTCTGCGCGGCGCCTCCATGAACGTCTACGCGGGCGAGCACCGTCTCGCCCTGCCCGCGGCGGCCGCCGACGCGGACTGAGCGGCGGCGTCACTCCCCCGGCAGCGCGATCCGGGTCAGCAGGGCGATCAACTGCTCGCGCTCGGCGGGGGTCAGCGCCGCGGTCAGCTCCGCGTTGGCCTGGTCGCCGAGCCGCTGGGTGCGGCGCAACCGCTGCCGGCCGTCGGCGGAGATCTCTACGGCGTTCTTGCGCCGATCCTTGGGGTCGGGCGTGCGGGTGACCAGCCCGTCCTTCTGCAGATCGGTGACGATCGCGACCATGTCCTTGGGGTCGATGCCCAGGGTGCGGCCGAGCTCCGCCTGGGAGACGGGGCCGAGTTCGGCGACCGCCGACAGTACGGCGTGATGCATCATCCGCATGCCCTCGGCGGCGAGGGCTTCGGCAACGAGGCGGTGGCCGCGGGCGGCGGCGCGGCCCAGCAGCCAGCTGGGGAGCGCGCGGATACGGCTGGGGGTGTAGGGGGCGTGGGGGGTGTCGGCCATGGAGCCACCGTATCGAGAATCCCCCTATCCATTGGGCACACCAACGAAAGTGTGGGCGCGCGAGCGAGAAAACCATTGGTGGTCCCAATGGTTTGGGTTATCGTTGGGTGGACCAATGAACGGGCCGGTGTGCACCGGCCGCTCGATCCTCCCGGAGGTGCCGGCCCATGCGCCGAGTCCGATTCCATGCCTACGGCGGCCCGGAAGTCCTGCGCGTCGAGGAGGGCGAGGCGCCGGTTCCCGGGCCCGGTGAACTCCTGGTGCGTACCGAGGCGATCGGTGTGACGCTGCCGTGCGTACGGCGGGTGCGCGGCGACGGCAACGGCGGTGGCGATCCGCTGCCCGGCACGCCGGGCGGGGAGATCGCCGGCGAGGTCGTCGCGCTCGGCCCGGACGTCACCGGCTTCGCCGTCGGTGACCGCGTCACCTCGCTCACCCTCAACGGCTCCTACAGCGAACTCGCCCTCGCACCGGCTTTCCTGGCGAGCCGGATACCCGACGGGGCGAGCGCCGTGGAGGCGGTGGCGCTGGTGCGCAGCGGGCAGGTCGCGCTGGCCGCACTCAGCACCGCGGCACCGCGGGGCGCCGAGTCCGTCCTGATCACCGGCGCGGCCAGCGCCACCGGGCATCTCGCCGTCCAACTGGCCAAACTCCAGGGCGTGCCACGGGTGGTGGCCGCCGTCGGCTCGGCCGCCAAGGCGGAGTTCCTGCGGGCGCTGGGCGCCGATGAGGTGGTGACCTACGACCAGGAGTCCTGGGGCGAGCCGGTCGACATCGTCCTGGACGGCGTCGGCGGGGAGCTGCTGCCGCGCGCGCTGGACGCCCTGGCGGAGGGCGGGCGGCTGGTCTTCTTCAACTCGGGCGGCGGAACGGTCCCCGCGTACGCGCTGCTGGCGGGCTCCAAGACCATCACCGGGCTGACGATGCGCCGGTTCGCCACCGTCCACCGGGAGCGGTACGAGCAGCACCGCGCGCAGCTGTGGGAGCTGGCCGGCGCCGGCCGGCTGCGGGCCGTGGTCCATGCCGAACTTCCGCTGGACGAGGCCGCGAAGGCACACGAGATCATCGAGGCCAGGGCGAACCTCGGCAAGGTGGTGCTGCGGCCGTGACGCGGACGGGCGCGCACCGCACGACCCGCCCGCCACACCCGGCCCGCGCAGCGCACCCGGCGCAGCACCTGCGGGCCGGGCGGGTGAATTCCGGCTGCGGCACGGAGAACCGACGCAGGCTCCTTGTCGCGGTCCACACGCGGCAGTAGCTTCCGTCAGGGATGCACATAGGACGTTGGATGTCCTGATGACCCGACCGCCGATGCCTCGAAGGGCAGGCCGGACCATGACGTCAGTTCTCCGCGCACACCACCCCAGCCCCCGCCGCAGACCCCGGCGCCGCCGCGCCTCCGGCATGCTCGCCGCACTGATCACCTCGGCCTTCGCACTGCTGCCGACCGCCCCCGCGCACGCCGCGCCTGACGAGCCGTCAGGCGGCCCGGTCGCCGCGGCGCCGTCCCCCGCGGGCGGCTTCGAGCAGCAGATCCTGTTCAAGGCCTCCCAGGAACAGGGCTACTTCTGCTTCCGCATACCGGCCGTCGTGCAGTCCGCGCGCGGCACCCTGCTCGCCTTCGCCGAGGGCCGCCGGCACGACTGCGGTGACTCGGGCGACATCGACCTCGTCCTCAAGCGCTCCACCGACGGCGGCCGCACCTGGGGTCCGCTCCAGGTCATCAACCGCGGCAACGGGGACACCCACGGCAACCCGGCACCCGTCGTCGACCGCCGCACCGGCCGGATCGTCCTCGCCGAGACCTACAACAAGGGCCGCGACGACGGCCTCAGCTGCGATGTCCCCTGCGACCGCACCCCGCACCTCCAGTACAGCGACGACGACGGCGCGACCTGGTCGCGGCCCCGGGACCTGACCCCCAGCATCCGCCCCGCGCAGTGGAACTCCTGGTACGCCACCGGTCCCGTGCACGGCATCCAGCTCGCCCACGGGCGGCACACCGGCCGCCTGGTCTTCGGCATCAACTCCGAGAGCTATGCGGACGACCGGGTCACCGCCAACCACGCCGCACTGGTACACAGCGACGACGGCGGCGCCACCTGGAAGGTCGGCGCACTGGACACCTGGCCCATCGCGACCGATGGAACGTTTCGTCAGAAGCCGTCGGAGATGACCCTCCTGGAGCGCTCCGACGGCTCGATCTACGTCAACGGCCGCGAACAGGACGGCACCGACCTGGGCCACCGCACCGCGGCGGTCAGCCGTGACGGCGGCGACTCCTTCGCCGCGCCGTTCCGCGCCCTGCCCGACCTCTACGCGCCCATGGTGCAGAGCTCGGCGCTGCGCCTGCCGCACCCGCGGGCCGGCCGCGGCCGCACCCTGTTCGCGGCACCCGCCGACCCCGACCGGCGGCGGACCATGACCATCCGCTCCTCCTGGGACGAGGGCCGCACCTGGGAGGGCGTCGACCGGGGCGCCCGGGTCACCACCGACTGGTCCGGCTACTCGGACCTGGTCGCCATCTCACCCGATGTCACCGGCCTGATGTACGAGGGCGGCACGGCCGACGCCCGGGACGAGATCCGCTTCGCCCGCTTCACCGAGGACTGGCTCGGCCCGCGCCGCGCCCCGGATCCCACCACCCACGACACCGCTCCCGGCGCCCGGCCCGCCCTCGTCCTGGGCAGCCCGGCCGCCACCGGCGGCCGCTTCGGCGGGGCCCTCTCCTTCGACGGCGGGGACGACGCGGTACGCCTCCCGTTCCGCAACTCCCTGCCCCTGGGAACCCACGACTTCACCTGCAGTCTGTGGTTCCGCTACGACGCCACGACCGGCGAACAGCCGCTGCTGTGGATGGGCGGTGTGGGCACCAGGAGCCCGCAGGTCGCCGTGGCGGGCGACCCCCGCAACGACCGGATCCTCGCCCGCGTCACCGCCGTCGACGGCGCCCGCCCGGCCGCCACCGCCCAGGTCGCGACCGACGACGCCTACAACGACGGCGACTGGCACCATCTGGCGCTGCGCCGCACCGGCGGCCGGCTGCTGCTCGCCGTCGACGGCGAGGAGACCACCGTCGTCCCCGACGTGCCCGGCTCGGTCAGCCGCGGGTCGGTCTTCGGCGTGCACCTCGGCCAGAAGCCGGACGCACGCGCCCAGTTCACCGGGGCGCTCGACGCGGTACGGGTCTACCGGCGGGCGCTGACCGAGGACGAGCTGTCCGGCGTACGGACGGAGGATGCCCCGGTGGACGCGCCGTTGGTGCTGGGGCTGTCGCTGGACCGGGTGAGCGGACCGGCACCGTGACCTGCCCCTCGACGACGTCGCGGATCTCCGGGTGCTCGGCCGGCTCGACACGTATGCCGAAGGGCGTCGGCCCGGCCACGGC
>NZ_JBSFYC010000055.1:0-52357 GCF_053595675.1 Streptomyces sp. NPDC002446
GCACCGGGAGCTGGCAATCGCCATCCTGGTCAGCCCGCTTTCCGGCCGTCAGCTCCACAGCGGCAGATCGAACTCCGCCCAGACCGTCTTGCAGGGAAACGGCCCCCGCACGGTCCCCCAGCGGTCGGCCAACGCATCGACGAGGATCAACCCGTGCCCGGATTCCCGTACGCCAGGGGTCTGTTGGACCGGGATCCGGTCAGGCCGCGCATCCACCAACTCGACACGGAGCGTATCCGCGTCGAAGGAGAGCACGATCCTGAAGTCACGCCCCCGTACGCGCCCGTGCGAGGCGGCGTTCGCGGCCAGCTCGGCGACGACCTGCGCGGGCCGTTCGAACGGCAGGCCCCACACGCGGAGTTGCTCGCTGGCAAGCAGACGGGCAAGGCGGGCGCCCCGGCGGGTGGCGGAGAGCTGGACCTTGAACTGCAGCAGCGGCTGGGCAATTTGCTGATTCATGTCACTCAGCGTGGCCATGCGTATCTACCCTGCAAAGGGAGCTCGCAGGTACGCACGGTGACTGTCCTGGCGTTGTCCAGGCATGTCCCCGCTGTCCAGGAGGTGGATACGGATGAGCGTTGACGGGGAGAACGAGGCGGGTTGGGACGTCGACCCGGAGGACGAGACGCAAGCCGTCGTCGAGACGGTCGGGCGCCAGCTCAAACTATGGCGGGAGGCAGCGAACCTGCGGCCTTCCGAGTTCGGGGCGGCCATGGGGTACGGGGAGAACCTGATCTACAAGATCGAGCGCGGCGCGCGTATCCCCCGCCCGGAATTCCTCGACAAGGCCGATGAGGTGCTCGGCGCGGGCGGGAAGATCGCCGCGATGAAGAAGGACGTGGAACAGGCCAGGTACCCGAAGAAGGTGCGGGACCTGGCGAAGCTGGAGGCCGAGGCGGTCGAGTTCGGCGCGTACGGCAATCACAACATCTCTGGTCTGCTGCAGACCGAGGAGTACGCGCGGGCGTTGTTCAACGTGCGGCGCCCCGCCCTCACCGAGGACGACCTTGAGCGGCACGTCGCGGCTCGGATGGCACGCCAGAAGATCTTCGCCCGACGACCGCTCACCACGCTGACATTCGTCCAAGAAGAGGTCACGCTGCGGCGGCCCATCGGGGGCAAAATGGTGCTGCGCCGCCAGCTCGAACACATCCTGGAAGTCGGCAAGTTGAGGCACGTCGAGATCCAGGTGATGCCGACGGAACGCGAGGACCATGCCGGGATGAGTGGCGAGGTCCAGCTGCTGAAGCTCAGGGATGGATCGACCGTGGGGTACTCGGAGGCGCAGCTCACCAGCCGCGTGGTCGTGCAGCCGAAAGAGGTGCAGGTCCTCGAACTGCGATATGGGATCATCCGATCCCAGGCTCTCACGCCACGGGAGTCACTGGCCTTTATCGAGAAACTGCGGGGAGAGACATGACGCTCAGGCCTTCTGTCGGGTCCGGTTCCGCGCTGACGTGGATCAAGAGCAGCTACAGCGGCAGCAATAACAACGACTGCGTCGAGGTTGCCTGGACCAAGAGCAGCTACAGCGACAGCAGTAACGGTCACGACTGCGTCGAAGTCGGCTGGACCAAGAGCAGCTACAGCACCGACGACGGGCCCGACTGCGTCGAGGTCGCCACCACCCCCTCCACCATTCACATCCGCGACTCCAAGAACCCCGACGGGCCGCGGCTGCGTCTCGCGCCGGGGGCCTGGGCCGACTTCGTCACGTACGCGGCGGGCTCTGTGCGCTGACCGCGCCGGGGAGTGCACAACGGCGCGTAGTTCCCCCTGCGTGCAACAACTGACGGTTTCCGTCGCCGTTCCGGCCGGGTCAGGGTGGGTGTGGCGGGCACGCTGTCAGCAACGGCAGAAGGGGGAGTCACGGTGCGGAACTTCGACCTCAGGGCAGAAGCGGAAATGCGGCTGCGGTCCGAGCAGTTCGCGGCGGAACTGGCCGAGAAGCGTCGCGAGCAGCTGGCAGCGGCCGGTGACGACGAGGCGGCCCAGGCGCCCGTACCGGCCGAGGCGGCGACCGCCGCGGCCACGGCATCGGACGCCGACGACGCATCTACGGGCTGACCCCGCATCGGGCATCGGGTTACGCGATCACGGCCAGCTCCGGGTCCTCCCGGAGTTTGGCCAGGGCGCGGGAGACGGCGCTCTTGACCGTGCCGATCGAGACCTCCATGACCTCGGCGGTCTGGGCCTCGCTCAGGTCCTCGTAATACCTGAGGACGACCATGGCGCGCTGGCGCGGGGGCAGCCGCATCACCGCCCGCCACATCGCGTCGCGCAGGCCCTCCAGCTCGGCCGGGTCGGGGGCCGGCAGCGGGTCCGGCTCGGGGAGCTCGTCGACGGCGAACTCCTCGACCTTGCGCTTGCGCCACTGGGAGGTGCGGGTGTTGATCAGCGCGCGGCGGACGTAGCCGTCCAGGGCGCGGTGGTCCTCGATGCGCTCCCAGGCCACGTAGGTCTTGGTGAGCGCCGTCTGGAGGAGGTCCTCGGCGTCGTTCGGGTTGGCGGACAGCGACCGCGCGGCGCGCAGCAGGACCGGCCCCCGGGCCCGTACATAGGACGAGAACGACGGGAACACAGCGGCGGTCGAAGCGCTGGTGCACACTGGCGTGGTCATGTGCTCCACGCTAGAAGCGAGGGCAGGTGCAGGGGATCGGCCCCAGGTGCCGAAGCGCCCTCCGTCTCAAGTTGTACGGGTCGGGTCTGCCCCACCTCCTTTGGGGGGACGGGACCCTCATACGTCCCGGCCCAGGATCAGCCCCGACGTGGGCACCCCGGTGCCCGCCGTGACCAGTACGTGGGAGGCGTCCGGGGTCTGGTTCGGCGAGGTGCCGCGGAGCTGGCGTACGGCCTCGGCGATGCCGTTCATGCCGTGCAGGTAGGCCTCGCCGAGCTGGCCGCCGTGGGTGTTCAGGGGGAGGGTGTCCGCGGCGACGAGGTCGGCGGCCTCACCGGGGGCGCAGAAGCCGAACTCCTCCAGCTGCATCAGCACGAAGGGGGTGAAGTGGTCGTAGAGGATGGCGACGGAGATGTCGGCGGGGGTGAGGCCCGCCGTGCGCCACAGCTGGCGGGCGACCACGTTCATCTCGGGCAGGCCGGTCAGGTCGTCGCGGTAGAAGCTGGTCATCTGTTCCTGGGCGCGCCCGGCGCCCTGTGCCGCGGCGGTGATCAGGGCGGCGGGCTGCCGTAGATCGCGGGCCCGCTCGGGGGTGGTCACCACGATCGCCTGGCCGCCGTCCGTCTCCTGGCAGCAGTCCAGCAGCCGCAGCGGCTCGACGATCCAGCGGGAGGCGGCGTGATCGGCGAGGGTGATGGGCTTGCCGTAGAAGTGCGCGGCCGGATTGCGGGCGGCGTGCCGGCGGTCGGTGACGGCGACGTGGCCGAAGGCCTCCGGGGTCAGGCCGTGGGTGTGGAGGTAGCGCTGGGCGGCCATCGCGACCCAGGAGGCGGGCGTGAGCAGGCCGAAGGGGAGGTTCCAGCCGAGCGCCGCGCCTTCGGCGGAGGGCTGCCGTTCCTGCACTCCGGAGCCGAAGCGGCGGCCGGAGCGCTCGTTGAACGCCCGGTAGCAGACGACGACTTCGGCGATCCCGGTGGCGACGGCCAGGGCCGCCTGCTGAACGGTGGAGCAGGCCGCGCCGCCGCCGTAGTGGATGCGGGAGAAGAACGACAGCTCACCGATCCCGGCCGCCTGGGCGACGGTGATCTCGGGGTTGGTGTCCATGGTGAAGGTGACCAGGCCATCGACGTCGGCCGGGGTCAGCCCGGCGTCGTCGAGGGCGGCGTGTACCGCTTCGACGGCGAGCTTGAGCTCACTGCGGCCGGAGTCCTTGGAGAACTCGGTCGCGCCGATGCCGGCTATGGCGGCGCGTCCGGAGAGCGAGTCGGCGCGGTGCAGGCTCATACGGTGCCCTCCGGGGCGCTTGCGGTGGCCTCCGGGGCGCTTGCGGTGGCCTTGGCCTTGGCCGTGGCAGTGACCGTGACGGTTCCGGTGACGTGGTTGCCGAGGGCGTTGGCGCCGACGACCCGTACACGGGCGGTGTCGCCGTCGACGCCGGTGACCGTGCCCGTCAACGTCATGGTGTCGCCCGGGTAGTTGGGGACACCGAGCCGTATCGCGACGGTGCACAGGCGGGCCGTGGGCCCGAAGTGGTCGGTGATGTAGCGGCCGACCAGCCCGTTGGTGGTGAGGATGTTCATGAAGATGTCCGGGGAACCGCGGTCCCTGGCGGCCTCGCTGTCGTGGTGCACGTCCTGGTAGTCGCGGGAGGCGACCGCTCCGGCGACGATCAGCGTGCGGGTGATGGGGATCTCCAGGGGCGGCAGCTCGTCACCGGCCTTCATACGTCGTCACCGGCCTTCATACGTGGTCCTCCTTGACTGCCGTGGGCTCACAGGCAGGTTCCGCCGCGCCGGTCCCGCCGGGACCGTCGGCCAACACCTCGCCGAGTTCTTCCAGGAGTCGGGGCCCCGATCCGAGGTAGGCATCGAGCTGCCGTCCCCAGAGGAAGTGCCGGTGGACCGGATGGTCGACGTCGGCACCGATCCCGCCGTGCAGATGCTGGCCGGTGTGCACCACGCGCTTGCCCGCCTCGGACGCCCACCAGGCGGCGGTCAGCGCGTGCTCGGCACAGGGCAGCCCCTCGTCGTGGCGCCAGGCCGCCTCGTAGGCGGTGACCCGTATCGCCTCGGTGTCCATGTACGCGTCGGCGGCCCGCAGGAGGACACCCTGGTTGGTGGAGAGGGGGCGCCCGAACTGCTCGCGGGTGGTGGCGTGGGACACGGCGCGGGCCAGGGAGCCCGCGCAGACCCCGGCCTGGAGGGCGGCGAAGGCGGTGCGGGCGGCGGCCAGCGTGCCGGCGTACGCCTCGGGCCCGCCGGTCGCCCCGGCCAGCCGCTCGCCGGGCGCGCCGTCCAGGGTGAGTCGGGCCGCCGACCACGGGGCGGTGGTCTCGACCGGCTCCCGCCGCACACCGGTGTCACCGGTGCGCACGAGCCACAGCGTGCGCGAGACGTCGTCCGGCACGAGGACGTGCGTGGCCTCGCGCAGCCACGGCACCACCGGCACCGAACCGGTCAGCCGCGCCGTCCCCTGCGCCCGCCCCTCCGTCCGCGCCGTCCCCCGCGCCCGCCCCTCCGTCCGTGCCCGCCCCTCCGTCCGCCCCTCGGCCCGTACGCCGCCGCGCCGTGCCGAGAAGGCCCCGGTCGCCACCGCCTCGCCCGCCCGCAGCCCGGGCAGCAGCCGCGCCCGCTGCTCCGCGCTCCCGTACGCGCCGATCGCCAGCAGGCCGTACACACAGGTCGCGGCGAACGGCACCTGGGCCGTCGTACGCCCCTGCTCCTCCAGCAGGAGGGCGAGCCCCAGCAGCCCGGTGTCCTCGGCCGCACCCGGCAGACCGGCCGCGCACAGCGCCTTCCACAGGTCGGCGTCGGCGGCGGTACCCAGCCCGGCGAGCCGCTCGGGCGTGGACAGATCGCCGAAGATCTCGGCGGCCAGTCCGCTCGCGGCCCGCTGCTCCTCCGTAGGCGTGAAGTCCATCTCAGCCCGCCACCTCGCCGTCGGGCCGGAACACCGGCAACTCCAGCTCCTCGTCGACCCGCAGGAAGTCCAGCCGTACCGGCATCCCGATCCGCACCGTGCCGTACGGCACCCCGACCACATTGCTGACCATGCGCACGCCCTCCGCCAGTTCGATGAGCCCGACGGCATAGGGAGGGTCGAAGGCCGGGAAGGGCGGGTGGTGCATCACGACGTACGAATAGACCGTGCCGGCACCGCTCGCCTCGACCGTGTCCCACTCGGGCGAACCGCAGCCGCGGCAGCCCGGCAGCCAGGGAAAGCGCAGCTCACCGCAGCCGCCGCAGCGCTGGATCAGCAGCCGGTGCTCGGCGACACCGGCCCAGAAACCGGCGTTGTCGCGGTTGATCACCGGACGGGGGCGCCGGGCCTCGGGCTTCGGCCGGGCCTCGGGCTTCGGCCGGGCCTGCTCCCGCCGGGCCTGCCCCTGCGGCGTCCGACTCCGTGGCGCCGGGGCGTACTTGAGGACCCGGAAGCGGTGCGTCCCCGCGAGCTCGCCGTCCGCCCGGAGCTCCATCCGCGTGGTGACGAAGAACCCGGCCCCCAGCTTGGTCGTCTTGCGCTCGGAGACCGACTCGATCACCGCGTCGAAGGTGATCCGGTCGCCCGGCCGCAGCGGTCGCAGATACTCCTGCTCGCAGTCCGTCGCGACGATCGAGGTGTACCCGGCCCGGTCCAGCAGCCCGGACAGCTCGTCGTACGCCGCCGAGCGGTCGCTGTGGCCCGACAGCCCGCCCATCGTCCAGGCCTGGAGCATGGTCGGCGGAGCGATGGCGTCCGGCCCGTCGTACGCCGGGTTCGCATCGCCCATCGCCTCGCACCAGTGCCTGATCATCGGCGCGTTGACCAGGTCCTTTCCGGTCCCCGCGGCGGACGTCGCACACCCCTCGTAGACCTTCAGCCGCGCGTACAGGGCGTCGGCGTCACTCAGGCCGTCGTCCGGGTCAGCCGCATCACCCGGACCGATCGGGCCGCCCGGACCGATCGGTCCGCCCAGAACGGCCGGACCGCTCGCCCTCTCCGGACCGCTCGCCCTCTCCGGACCACTCACCCTCTCCGGATCGTTCGGACCGCTCACCGACGCCCCCTCCGCATCCCCAACCGCATCGTCGCGACGATCTCCCGCTGGACCTCGCTCACACCGCCCCCGAAGGTGTTGATCTGCGCCGCGCGGTTCATCCGCTCCAGTTCGCCGTCCCGGAAGACGCCCGGCGAACCGGCCCGCACCAGGGCGGCGTCGCCGACCACCTCCTGGCACATCCGGTAGACCTCGACGGTGGACTCCGTCCCCGCGAATTTGACGCCGCTGGCGTCGCCGGGACCGAGCGTCCCGGCGCCCACTTCGCCGACCAGCCGCCAGTTCAGCAGGCGGGTGGCGGCCAGCCGGGCGTGTGCCTCGGCGAGCCGGGAACGTACCCATGGCCGGTCCGCCGGGCGCTCGCCGGTCTCCGGATCCGGCGTACGGGCGTGGGCCAGCGCCGCGTCGAAGGCGTCCTCGGCCTGCATGCCGAGGGCGGCCAGTGCGACGCGTTCATGATTGAGCTGATGGGTGATCAGCTGCCAGCCGGCGTTCTCCTCGCCGACCAGGTTGCCGGCCGGCACGCGGACGCCGTCGTAATACGTGGCGGTGGTCGTCAGCCCGCCGACCGTCTCGATCGGCGTCCAGGAGAACCCGCGCGCGTCGGTGGGCACGAGGATGATCGAAATGCCCTTGTGCTTGGGCGCGTCGGGGTCGGTGCGGCAGGCGAGCCAGATCCAGTCGGCCTGGTGGGCGTTGCTGGTGAAGGACTTGGCGCCGTCGATCAGCCAGTGCGCCGGGTCGCCGCGCCCCTCCCCCGCGGCGGCCGTGCGCTTCACCGCGCGGGTACGGAGCGCGGCGAGGTCGGTGCCGGCCTCCGGCTCCGTGTAGCCGATCGCGAAGACGATCTCGCCGCTGAGGATCCGCGGCAGGAAGTAGTCCTTCTGCCGCTGGGTGCCGTACTTCATGAGGGTCGGGCCGACGGTATTGAGGGTGACCATCGAGACCGGGGCGCCGGCGCGGTACGCCTCGTCGAAGAAGACGAACTGCTCGTCGGGGCCGCGGCCCGCTCCGCCGAACTCGGTCGGCCAGCCCAGCCCCAGCATGCCGTCGGCGCCGATCCGGCGCAGCAGCGCGCGCTGCGCCGCGGGGTCCTCGGCGATCCCCTTCGGGCCGTCGGGCAGCAACCTGCGGAAGTACGCACGCAGTTCGGCGCGGAGTTGTTCCTGGCGCGCGGTGGGGGCGAGGTGCACGTCGGCGGCCTCCCCTTCTGGTGGCCGTACGTCCGGCGCGCAGGAGGATTCCGGACGTACGAACGAGCGAGCGGGTTTCTGACTGTCCGTCAGAAACCCGCTCGCTGTCAAGGTCGGTGCGGTGAACCCCAGAGCGGTCCGACCGCTCTCCGCACCGACCCCGACACATCACCTCACCCTTCGGTCGGCCGCCCACTCCCCTTGGCGGCGGACCGGCTCACCAGAGCTCGGTGAAGTTGACGGTGGTGTTGTCCTGGTCGATGTGCGTGAAACCGGAACCGTTCACGCTCGCGGTGTTGTTCTGGTTGGAGGCGCCGGCACCGTTGGCGACCTGCTGGCCGGTGGTCGAGTTGCCGTTGTTGTCGTCGCCGACGCCAGTCCCCGCCTGGCTCGTCGCCGCCGCGCTCGACCCGTTGTTCGCAAAGCCGCCGTTGTCGGCCTGCGCCACGCCGGACAGCAGCGCCACCGCGAAGGGCAGTGCGGCGGCTACGGCGATGACGCGGGCGGTACGGGTGCTTGCCATGTCTATTCCTCCTACGGAACACAACTTCTGGATCTGCCCTGCTGGACCGACCTGATGGGCCTGACCTGCTGGATCCGATCTGCTGGACGTTGCTGGACCTGCCGGCCCCACCGGACCCGCCGACCCCGCTCGCTCGACCTCACGCGATCCCGCTCGACCTCGCTCGATCTCGCCCGACCCCACCCGATCTGGATCCGGACTGCATGAACTCCGCTTGTTCATCGGGTAGTTGGCCGTCCACCACGATGCTTGCCTCGACGTCGCGAACTCAGGATTGCCCACCGAATCCCCGGCGAACCCGCCGCGAAGGGGCGATTCCCTCGCAAGCATGAGGAACCTCCGGTAAACCCAGCCGCACCACATCACCCCGCACGCACCCCCCGCCACAAGGTCACGGCCCACCGGAGCCCTTCCCCCGCAAGGGGTGCGGACCTCACCCGACCGGCCCACCGCCCCGGCGCACGGACCACCTCGCGCACGCCCCCCTTCCCTTTATCGAACATTCGTACGAAAATAGAGCCATGGCCACGCACCGACGCCATGCCGAACCGCCCACCCCCCTCCGCTCCGGGCCCGACTCCGAGCCAGATCCCTCGTATCCGCGGCCCACCCCCGAGCCGGAACCCTCGTATCCGCGGCCCGACTCCGAGCCAGATCCCTCGTATCCGCGGCCCGACTCCCCCTCCGGCTCCCCCGCCGACGCGCACGCCGCCGACTTCCCCGCCGACGCGCACGCCGCCGACTTCCCCGCCGACGCGCACGCCGCCGCGCTCGCCCATGCCCTGCTCGCCGCCGAGCGCGGCTACCCCGTCATCCCGCTGACCCGCAGCAAACTCCCCGCCCTGCGCTCCCCGCACCGCGGCCACCCCGAGGACCCGCCCTGCCGCGGCCGGTGCGGCCGCATCGGGCACGGCGTACACGACGCGACCAGCGACCCGCTGCTGGTCCGCCGCCTGTTCGCGGCCGCCCCCTGGGCCACGGGGTACGGCATCGCCTGCGGACGGCCGCCGCACCACCTCATCGGCATCGACCTCGACACCAAGAACGGCGCCGACGGCCTCACCGCCCTGCGGTACCTCGCCGAGGCACACGGCTTCCCGGTCCCGCCGACCGTCATCGTCCGCACCCCCAGCGGCGGCCGCCATCTCTGGTTCACGGGCCCGCCGGCCCCGCCCGTCCCGAACTCGGTCGGCCGGCTCGCCCCGGGCATCGACGTCCGCGGGGCGGGCGGCTATCTGGTCGGCCCCGGTTCGCTCACCACCCACGGGCGGTACGTCCTCGCGCCGGACACCCCGCTCCGCCCCGCCCCCGCACCACGCGCCCTGCTCGCCCTCCTCACGGCCCCGCCGCCCACCGCCCACCGCGAGCCCCCGCCCGGCGCCCCGCCCCAGCCCGCCGCCGCGCTCGTACGCTTCGTCCGCACCTCACCGGTCGGCCAGCGCAACGCCCGCCTCTTCTGGGCCGCCTGCCGCGCCTACGAGTCCGGTCTGGGCCAGGAGCTCACCGAGCGCCTCACGGAGGCCGCCTGCCACACCGGCCTGCCCGAAGAGGAGGCACGGGCGACGATCGCCTCGGCGGGGCGACACCGGTAGGAGGGGAGGCCGGTGGGAGGGGAAGCGCGTAGGAGCGGAAGCAGATAGGAGAGGAGCGGAGAAGAAAATCGGCTGCGCCCGGTCCCCCGCGCAGCTACCCTCCCCACCATGTCTACGCCCCGGATCTCTTAGCTCGGAAACCCGCTTCCACGCCACCCGTGTGTCCGCACACAGGCGTTGAAGACAGGCGTTGAACACAGGCGTTGAACCCGCGCACCGGCGTGCGCCATACGCCACGCGCCACGCGCCACGCGCCAACCGAGCTTCCAAGACATCCTCTCCTCTCCTCCCTTCCGGAGCGTTTTCCGTGATCACCGTGCGCGGTGTCGACGTACGCGTCGGCGCCCGGCTTCTGCTGTCCGATCTCACCTTCCACATCGCCCCCGGCGACCGCATCGGCCTCGTCGGCCGCAACGGCGCCGGCAAGACCACCCTGATGCACACCCTGACCGGGCAGCACCGCCCGGCGGCCGGCGACATCACCCGCACCGGCTCCCTGGGCCACCTCGCGCAGGACTCCCGTACGGCCGACCCGGCCACCACCGTCACCGACCGGATCCTCTCCGCCCGCGGCCTGGACCGTGCCGTACGGGCGCTGCGGGCCGCCGAGGACGCGATGGTCCAGGCCGGTGACGGGTCCCAGGAGCGGGCGGCGATGGCCGCGTACGCCCGTGCCGAGGCCGGCTTTCAGGCGTGCGGCGGCTATGCGGCCGAGGCCGAGGCGGCCCGGATCGCCGCGGGTGTCGGGCTGCCGCCGCAGGTCATGGAGCAGCCGGTCGGCACCCTCTCCGGCGGTCAGCGGCGCCGCGTCGAACTGGCCCGGATCCTGGCCGCCGACCACGACACCCTGCTCCTCGACGAGCCCACCAACCACCTGGACACCGACTCGATCACCTGGCTGCGCACCTTCCTGTCGTCCCACCGTGGCGGCCTGGTGGTCATCAGCCATGACACCGGCCTCCTGGAGGGGATCGTCAACCGGGTCTTCCACCTCGACCCCGCGCGCGCCACGATCGACGTCCACAACACCACCTGGCGCGCCTACCTCACCCAGCGCGCGGCCGACGAACGCCGCCGTACCCGCGAGCGGGCCAACGCCGAGCGCAAGGCCGCCGCACTGCGCACCCAGGCCGAGAAGATGCGCTCCCATGTCTCCACCGCCGTCGCGGCGAAGAACATGGTGCGCCGCGCGGACCGCCTGCTGGCCGGCCTGGAACCGGCCCGGCGGACGGAGCGGACCGCCCGGATCCGGCTGCCGGAGCCGGCGCCGTGCGGCCGTACGCCGCTGGGCGCGATCAGCCTCACCAAGGCGTACGGCCAAAACCAGGTGCTGCGCGGGGTGGACCTGGCCGTCGACCGGGGCAGCCGGCTGGTCGTGCTCGGTCTCAACGGCGCGGGCAAGACCACCCTGCTGCGCATCCTCGCCGGTCACGAGACACCCGACAGCGGCCGTGTCGTACCCGGCCACGGGCTGCGGCTCGGCTACTTCGCCCAGGAACACGACACCCTCGACCCGGCATCCAGCGTCCGGCAGAACCTGGCCGCCGCCGCGCCGCAGCTCACCGACGGCGAGGCACGCCACGTCCTGGGGTCGTTCCTCTTCACCGGCGACGACGCCGACAAGCCCGCCCGAGTGCTCTCCGGCGGCGAGAAGACCCGGCTGGCGCTGGCGGGCCTGGTCCACTCGGGCGCGAACGTGCTCCTCCTGGACGAGCCCACCAACAACCTCGATCCCGCCTCCCGCGACGAGGTGCTGGCGGCAGTCGACGGCTATCCGGGCGCCATCGTGATGGTCACCCACGACCCCGGTGCCGTCGAGGCCCTACGCCCGGACCGCGTCCTGCTGCTGCCGGACGGCACCGAGGACCTGTGGAGCGCGCAACACGCGGAGCTGATCGGGCTGTCGTGAGGAGGGGGAGCTGATCGGGCTGTCGTGAGGAGGGGGCGGGCTCACGCGCGCACGCCCGTAGGCCCGTACGCCCGTACGCGTGGGCCCACGCCTCCCCCTCCCCCTCACCCGGCCTTACGCGCCTCGATCAAAAACCGCGTCGTATGCGCCACGAACGGCCCCTCCTTGCGGATCAACCCGTCCAACTCCCGCAACCGGTCCCGATACCGGCCGACGGTGAACCTGGGAACCATCCACACCACCTTCCGCAGGAAGTAAACGACCGCACCGATGTCGAAGAACTCGGTCCGCAGCGACTCCGCACGCAGATCCACCACCTGCAGCCCGGCCTCCTCCGCCTCCCGGCACGCGTCCTCGGGATGACGGGCCCGCCGTACGTCCGCGGGCTGCGGCCCAAGGAAGTACTCGACCAGCTCGAACACGCTGGCCGGGCCCACCTGTTGGGAGAAGTACGTGCCACCGGGCCGCAGCACCCGGGCGATCTCCGCCCACCACACGGTCACCGGGTGACGGCTCGTCACAAGATCGAAGGCCGCGTCGCCGAACGGCAGCGGCGGCTCGTCCGCATCGGCCACCACGACCGCGCCGAGCGGATGCAGCAGCGCCGTTGCCTTGGCGACGTTCGGCGGCCAGGACTCCGTGGCGACCATCACCGGCGGCAGCTTCACCGCCCCGGCGAGCACCTCCCCGCCGCCGGTCTGGATGTCCAGCGCCGCCGACGCCCGCGCCAACCGGTCGCTCATCGCCCGCTGGTACCGCCACGAGGGACGCTCCTCCGTGGCCCGCCCCTCCAGCCACGAGAAATCCCACCCCTCGACGGACACCTCCGCCGCCTCGGCCACCAGCTCCTCGAACGACCGCGCCCCGCTCACCGGCCGTCACCGACCAGGAAGGTCAGCTCCGGCCGGTCCCACATCACCGCCGGCGGATTCGCCCGCACCGTTCCGCTGGGCCGGGCGCCCATACTGCGATAGAAGCCCTCGGCGGGCGGATGCGAGACCACCCGCACGCTCTCGATCCCGAGGCGCCGCGCCTCCCCCCGCATATGCTCGATCAGCCGACGCCCCATTCCGTACCCCTGCGCCTCATCGGCCACAAACATCAGATCAAGCTCCGCCGGCTCGACGACGAGCGAGTAGAACCCCAGAATTCGCTCGCCGGTCTCCCCACCGGCAGCGCCCTCGCGCACGGCGACGAACACCCGATGCGCCTCGATGTAGTCCGGCCCTACCCGATACCCCTCGACCATCGCGGAGTACCGACCCGTATAGGCCCCCGACCGCTGCACCAGCCGCGTAAGCCGCCGGGCATCCCCCCGCTCGGCCCGCCGGATCACCACATCCCCGCACCCGGCTTCGTCGACCGCCCCCGCCCTCCGAACACCCACGGCGACCTACCCACTTCCCGCCCGACCCCGACAACAACAAAGAGACGCCACCAACAGAAGGCAGCCAACAGCAAACAGCAAGAGAAAATTACCTGCCCCACCCCCACAATACCAACAGAGAATCAATACCAACAGAGAATTGAACTTCCCGCTGTACTCTGCTCCGACTATGCACAGCGGGAAGTTCGGGGACGTTCGACAACTTCGGTCTTCCGTCAGTCAGAGCCCCACTCCTCAGGCGACGGGCTCGGAACGCTGAGCCGGTCCCAGGACGTTTTTCCCGGAATTCCATCCGCGTCGGGCCCCGAGAATCCCAACAGCTCCTGCCAGAGCGCGTAAGACTGCCGGTGCCGCTCGTTCCACCTGGGCCCAGGACCGCTGAACCCGTAGGGCTCCCCGCAGCCTTCATCGACGAGTCGCAGCCCCATATTCAGGATGATGGGGCTCTCCGTGGGCGGCTGGCTGGTGAAGAAGTCCGCACCCGGGAACGGCACCAGCCCCGGACCTGCGGGCGTGGGCTGGGGCCCTCCTGCCGACGCCTTGGCGACGATGAGCCGCTGGCCCACTTTGATTTTGTCGGGGTCGGGAATGTTATTCCAGATCTGAAGCTGCTTCACGGTGGTCTTGAAGCGCACGGCGATACCGCTCAGCGTGTCGCCCGACACCACCGTATAGATCGTGTCTCGCGTTCTCTGTTTCGTACCCATGAGTCTCACGCTAGAAGCGTTCACCCGACCCCGCACGTTCAGACGAACACCGCAACAGAATCAAGTCCCGTAAATCCGCCGGGAAGTATTCTAACGCCCATCCACCCTCGCCGCAGCCCGAATTGATTGACCCTTAAATATCCACCGGCCCTTAAATGCCCACCGGCCCCGCCGTATTCACCCAGGAGAAGCTGAACTCACCAAGGAGAAAGCGCGAGGAAGCGCGAAGAGGGGCCCCGGGCGCCCGTTCCCCTTCTCCACGGAACAGGCGCCCGTCATCCGTCGTCGTGCCGCAGATTACGAGAGCGAGCCTCAGGGCGTGTGCGGTGCAGGACTGGGAGTGCTCGGGGTGTGCGTGGTGGTACCCGGCTGCATTCCTGTGGTGCCTTGCCCGGCCGGCGGCGTGTGCCGCGGAGTCTCACCGTGGGTCGCCGGCGGCTTACTGGGCACCGAGGGCACGGAACGTGGCGGATCTACGTACCTGCCCCTCTCGCCGCACTTGGCTTCGCTCTTACCGTCAGCGTATCCGCGGCTCCAATTTGCTTCGTACCTGGCCAGCACAACTCCCTGGAGGTCGGGCGGCGCGGGGTGCCGCTGGTTACCGCATAGCTTTCCGACGTAATAGCCGTCGTTATATCCGTAACCACGGTCGTCTTGCGACGGGGCCATGGCCACATTCCCTGGGGCCGTCGCAGCCGAAGCTTGAGAAGCAACGGCCGGCGGCAGCACGAGAGCCCCGAAGAACACCGGGGCAAGCAACGCGAGAAAACGCTTGCGGCGCATAGTCTCCTCCTCTCAACGAGGAGAGTGGGAACTTTGGCACGGGAAAACCACGACGCGCAGGCAGGCCTCACTGCCAGCGCACGAGAATCCTCACGCTCGTCCTTGCTCAGCCGCGGGGACACGTGACGTCACGGCCGTATTTGTGCTGCGGCATCCAGAAGTTTATAAAGCCCTTGCAGTTGAACTTTCTATCAGGCAGGTGAGCATGCGGCCGAGTCTTCCTGCATTTTTCCTTGTCGCATATGAATCCGGGATTAGTGGGCGCGCCGGGCTTAACCCAACGACCGCTCCTGTCCCAGCTGCGATCCTTGCCGCTCTTGCTTCCCGTGGAGTCGTTTCCGTCCGGAGTGCCATGGGGTGTGACCGGGCTCGATGGCTGACTGTGCGTCGGGGGCGGCGGCGGGTCGGCGGCGATTGTGGGGGCGGCGCCGCCGAAAACGGTGACCGCCGAAAACGCTGTGAGCGCAGCGATTCTGCCGAATCGCTGGGAGAGGGCCATGGCCATACGCCCTCACCTCGATTGACTCATCTGGGTGACTGTGTAAGTTCGGCCAGTTACGACCTATTCCCCCATTCCCCCGTCCCCCGTCCCCCGCAAAACCATGCTACGCCTGCACCCAAGCCCCGCACCGACGCCAGCCCGCACAGACGGCGACGCACCCAGCGAGGCCAACTCCCATACAGGGGACTGACGGTTCGAGCGGCCAGGCCGCGGTGAGCTGCATCCGGCGAGCACCACATCAGCGGTCGCTGTGTCGGTGCACTCAATCGTTCAACTATCCAGGGAGGATTTCAGCGCACTGCGCATTCTGTAACTAGCCAAAGCCCGCAACCTTCCGATCGCAGCCAATGGTTGGCCGTCTACCTGTCCCCCCTGTCCACCTATCCATGCAGCGGAGCCCGAACTTCGAGTCGTTGAAAGTCGTTGTAGAGTCCCGCATATCCGAGCGACGCATGTCACCGGAGCAGTACGACTAATGGGGGATGAAGCTTGCGCAAGCGATTCAGGGGAGTGCTGGCCGCCAGTATGGCGGTGGCAGCCACGATCGGCGGGATCGGTCAAGCAAGCGCCGCAGGGGATACCTACGTCGCGTCCTATTTCGACAGAACCTGCCATCGGGCCGATGTCTCCTTCAAAAGCGACGGAGAAATCTGGACGATCACCGACAAATGCGCGGACGGTCACCCCGTAGCAGTGCAGACAAGTTCGCCTTACGGCTGGACCCACTACAACCGAGGAGGGGCCAACCAAAGCAAGACCGTCGACAGCTCCTACCCGGAGGGTACGAGGGTCACATTCCGGGCCTGTGCGCAGTTTGGCCAGACCTTGAAGTGCGGTGAGTGGGCTACAGCCAAGGCGTGACCGGCCTCTCTCGATTTGCGCGCTTGGCCGCAGGCTGACCACACCCGCTGGCCATGGCTGAGATCCGGGCGCACGAGATGAGACAGCACACGCAGTCGGAGCGGGCCCCGATGACTCCGGACCCGCTCCGACCTGCATGATTTGTACCTCTGCGGAGGCTTGCTCCAACGTGGTTCCCATGGTCCGGCAATAACCCTGCCGGGCAGCAGGAGTTCAGCCGGATAAAGAACAACGGCGCCCCGTACGTCGACCCAGCAGACAGCCATGCACCAGCCTCTCGAACACCATCCGGTGATGGGGGGCTGACCGGCGTCAGACTCGTCAGATCGTCAACGTCGTAGAGGCAAGGCGCAGGTCATCACTGCCTGGTGCCGCAGGTGACGCTCCGTCCCTTTTTGTCGTGGGGCAGGAAGTAAGTCATCAAGCCCTTGCAGACGTCCTACCGGCTCCGCTCGTACTTCGGTGCGTTCTTCTTGTACCAATCCCGCCTGCACTCCCCCCTGTCGCTTGCCTCATCTTGGGCACGTCACGGTCAGTGGTGCGCGGTTTGACGCGGGTGGAGTCGCGCCCACCGGGGGCCGGTGGGTTCGGTTCGTTGACGTTGGTGGAGCCGTGCCCGCCCGGCGCTGGCGGGTTCGGTTCGTTGACGGAGATTGTCGTCGTCACTGGGTGCGAGACCACAGCGTCTGCGGTGCTCGCCGGTACCAGTACGCCTCCGGCGGCGAGGGCGGCCGATACGCTGCCCACTGCCAGCCGCTGCGCATAAGAGAGCTTGCGCATCGCAGTCATCTTCTCGGGGCAAGGCTCCTGGGGCCTGTCCGGCAGAACGGGCCTCGGGCCGGATGAGATCTCATCTGCAAATTCATCACCGCCCGAGTGCCGGTTCGGCGAGCGAGCCGAACGGCCCAAGCGTGGATCGAGTGCCCCGGGCCGGTGGGCCGACCAGCCCCATGACGCTCCGGCGACGTCGGCCAAACGCGGCCAAGAGCCGTCAGCAACGGATCAATGGCGACGGGACAAGACACGGCCCCTGACCGGGAGTTCCCTGGTCAGGGGCCGTTCTTAGTGCTTCACCTGCGGAGGCTGTGGGATTTGAACCCACGGTGACGTTGCCGCCACGACAGTTTTCAAGACTGTTCCCTTAGGCCGCTCGGGCAAGCCTCCCCGCGGCGCCGGTGCGTGGTGGGCGCGGGTGCCGCGGGGATCAGACTAGCGCGTCACTTGTCGCCCGTGCGCTGGCCCAGGGTGACTTTGGCGGTGTGCTCCTTGCCGGCGCGCTTGTAGGTCAGGGTGACCTGGTCGCCGGGCTTGTGCTGCCAGATCTCGCTGATCAGGGTGGGGCCGCTGTCGATGACCGTGTCGTCGAGCTTGGTGATGGTGTCGCCGGGCTGGAGGCCCGCCTTGTCGGCCGGGCCGTTCGGGGTGACCGCGTCGGAGCCGTTGTTGCCGGTCTGGGCGATGGTCGCGCCGTCGCCGGTGTCCCGCATGCCGACCTGGACGCCGATCTGCGGGTAGACCGGCTTGCCGGTCCTGATCAGGTCCTGGGCGACGCGCTTGGCCTGGTCGATGGGGATCGCGAAGCCGAGGCCGATGCTGCCGGACTGGCTGGACTCGCCCAGTCCGCCGCCGTTACCGGCGGACTGGATGGCGGAGTTGATGCCGATGACGTTGCCGGCGGCGTCCAGCAGGGGGCCGCCGGAGTTACCGGGGTTTATCGAGGCGTCCGTCTGCAGGGCGCTCATGTACGAGGCGCTGGTGCCGCCGCCGTCACTGGAGGCCACCGGGCGGTCCTTGGCGCTGATGATGCCGGTGGTGACCGTGCCGGAGAGGCCGAAGGGGGCGCCGATCGCGATGGTGGCGTCGCCGACCTGGACGTGGGCGGACCTGCCGAGGGGGAGCGGGTTGAGGGTGGCGTCGGAGGCGTTCTTGAGCTTGAGCACGGCGACGTCGTAGCCCTGGGCGTTGCCGATGACCTCGGCGTCGTACTTCTTGCCGTCGGAGAACGTCGCGGTGAGCTTGCCGCCCCCGGCCGCGGAGGCGACGACGTGGTTGTTGGTGAGGATGTGGCCCTGCTTGTCGTAGATGAAGCCGGTGCCCGTGCCGCCCTCGCCGGTGGCACCCTGCGCCTCGATCGTCACGACGCTCGGCAGCGCCTTCTGCGCTATGCCCGCCACCGAGGTGGGCTTGCGGTTCAGCGCGCCGGCGTCGCCGGTCGCCGAGACCGTCGTCGAGGCGCTGTCGTTCTGGCCGGCGGCCCAGAAGCCGATGCCGCCGCCGATGCCGCCGGCCACCAGCGCGGCCGCCAGGACGGCCGCGATCAGGCCGCCGCTGCGCCGCTTGGGGGCGGGGCTGCCGGGCGGCGCGGCCCAGAGGCTTCCGCCGTCGCCGGCACCGCCGTAGGGGGGCTGGCCCCAGCCGCCGGCGGACGCGCCGTGGCCGGCCTGCGCGTAGGCGGGGATCTGGGCGGTCTGTTCGGCTCCGGTCGGGGCGTCGCCACCGGGGTGGGCGGGCTGCTGGGGGTGCCCGGGAGACGCCTGCGTAGGCGTCTGGTCGCCGGGGCCGCCGTGGGCGGGACCGGCGACGGTCGGGGCGAAGGCCGGCGGCGGGGGCGCGGCGGGCGGCGCGTCGGGAGCCTGGGCGCCGGAGGCGGACGCGGGGGCGCGGTCCGGCTGCGGCCCGGTCGGCGGCATGGCCTCCGACGGGACGGCGGCTCCCTCGTTCTCGGTGCTCACAGCTCTCTCCTCAGCTTCACGCGGGCCTTGCGGTTCCGTACGGGGCGACGGCGCCCGTACGGGGACTTGCGGGTGGTGCGGCCGCAGCTCCTCGCTGCGGGGCCGCCGGGGACCCGTACCCCGTCGTCCAGCATCCAGGATCAAGGATCCGGATGGTCCGGGCGAGTCCCGGTGGGCCGGTCCGGGGCCGGTGGGGCCGGTGACGGGCGGCACGGGAAGATCTTCTTCCCGGCCTCCGACCCGGCCTTCCCCAGCGTTTGCCACGAGTCTCCGTCCCAGCTTTTCCCACCGCGCGTCAGAGCGGTGTAAGCCGAGGCTGTGACTGTCCCCTCATCCTTTATCTCGGACAATTCCGGCGCATCCCTTGTTCCGCGCCCCGGGGGGGTACGCACCGGCGGCGGGCCGCCGGTGGGATGGCACGATAACTCGGTGACCCCTGCACGCCCCTCCCAGAACGCCCGCCCGGACCGTCCCGCGATCTCCGTCATCGCCCACCGCGGCGCCTCCGAGGACGCCCCGGAACACACCCTGGCCGCCTACCGCAAGGCGATCGAGGACGGCGCGGACGCCCTGGAGTGCGATGTCCGGCTCACCGCGGACGGCCACCTGGTGTGCGTCCACGACCGCCGGGTGAACCGCACCTCCAACGGGCGCGGCGCGGTCTCGGCCCTGGAGCTCGCCGATCTCTCCACCCTCGACTTCGGGTCGTGGAAGGAGGAGGCGTACGGGAACGAGGCACCGGACCGGCAGCACGAGGACCCGGAGCGGACCTCCGTGCTGACCCTGGAGCGGCTGCTGGAGCTGGTCGCCGACGCGGACCGCCGGGTGGAGCTGGCGATCGAGACCAAGCACCCGACGCGCTGGGCCGGACAGGTGGAGGAGCGGCTGGTCGAGCTGCTCGACCGGTTCGGGTATGCAAAACCGGCCATGAACGCCGACTGGACCTCCCCGGTACGCGTCATGAGCTTCTCGGCGCGCTCACTGCACCGCGTACGGGCCGCGGCCCCCGGCATCCCCGGCGTCTACCTGATGCAGTTCCTCACCCCCCGCCACCGCGACGGCCGGCTGCCGGCCGGCGTCGGCATCGCGGGCCCCGGGATACGGATCCTCCGCTCGCACCCCGAGTACGTCGACAAGGCGCATCGCGCGGGCCACCGGGTCCACGTATGGACCGTCAACGACGCGGCCGATGTCGAGCTGTGCCAGGAGCTGGGCGTGGATGCGGTGATTACAAATCGCCCCAAGCAGGTGCGAATGCAACTCGGCCTTGGCTAAAGCTCATCACAGGGTGTGCACCGGCGCATTCGGCTCGTATTCGATCGTGTCTTGTGCGTCACTGCGTGCCGCCTGGCCGGTTTCCGGTCCAGTCCATTGGGGCATTCATCCCGTGGCGTGGGGCAAAGGAGGTCTCGGGGGTGGCGTTGGTGGTGGCACAAGAGGTGCCGACGTCGTCGATCATGGCCGTACCCCATGGTCCAGTGGGTGTGGGCATGGCCAGGCGGCGCATGCGAGAAGAGCTGTTGGCAAGTGGTGTTCAGGACAGCGTCATCGATGATGCGGTCCTTGTCCTTTCGGAGCTGTTGAGCAATTCGTGTCGCCATGCGCGTCCGATAAACGAAAACGGAACACCCAGTTCCATCAGAGCCGCGGCGCGGGACACCTCGCGCGAGGCTCCCAAGGACGCGTCGCCGGGCGCACCGTTCGCATCCGTACGGGCGTCGTGGCGCATCGACGCGCAGGGCCGGCTGACCGTCGCGGTCACCGACGGCGGCGGTCCGACCCGACCACTTCCGGCCACTCCCTCGGTCACCGCACACGGCGGCCGCGGACTGGCGATCATCCGGTCGCTCGCCAAGGACTGGGGCGTGCGCGACACCGCCGCCGGTGAGGTGACGGTCTGGGCGGTCCTCTCCCTCCAGGGCGCTTTCGCTACGCGCGTGGACCTGACGCCCGATCTGCCGCCGTCGGTCGCCGCCGAGGGCCGCCCGGTGCGGCCGCTGGGGCCGGCCTTCGCCGACCTCGACGACCTGACGTAGCCGCGGCGCTCCCTCCAGCGGGTCAGGACACGGGGTGACACCAGTGCGGGACACGGCCGGGTCCACAGGCGAGCGCGACCGCGTACGCGATCCTCTAGGCTCGCGCCGAAACGCGTCCGTACGTCCAGGATCGACCAGGAGACACCGTCGCCATGGCCAAGAAGCGCCGCCCTCAGCCCCAGGCCGCAGCACACGCCCGCACGAAGGACGGGGCCCGCGGCGGAGCCGCTGATGAGAACTATCCGGTCGTCGGCGCCCGGGAGCCCTGCCCGTGCGGCTCCGGCCGCCGCTACAAGGCATGTCACGGGCGGCGCGCCGCGCACGCCGTCACCGAGCTGGTGCAGCGCCCCTTCGAGGGCCTGCCCGGGGAGTGCGACTGGGTGGCGCTGCGGGAGCTGGTGCCCGCCGCCACCGCCGAGTTGACGCTCAAGGGCGGACTGCCCGAGGGCGTGCCCTCCGTGACGCTCGCGACCGTACTGCCGATGGCCTGGCCCGCGCTGCGCCGCGACAACGGCGCGGTGCTGCTCGGCCTGCAGAACGACACCGCCTCCGGTGACCTCAGCCGCGACCTCGCGGACACCCTGCAGCGCGCACTGGTCGCCGAACCGGGCACTCCGGTCGCCGCAGCCGCGCGGCCGGCCGCCGACGCGCCCCGGCTGCAGGATCTGCTCGACCTGGACGCGGCTTTTGAGCCGACCGTCCACACCGGTTTCGAGTTCTGGGTGGAGAACGCCGAGAACGCCGCCGGCGAGGTCGCCGCCTCCCTGGAGCGGGCCAACGCGGCCGCCATCCCGACCGCCCGGATCCCCGGCCTGGAGGGCGCGTACTGGTGCGAGGCGCCGGAGAAGAACCATCTGCGCTGGGTCACCTCCCACCCCGAGGAGCAGCTGCTGGACGCGCTCGCCCGGCTGCACGCCGCGGGCACCTCCTCGCTGGGCGAAGGCACCCGCCTGGTGGGCTCGTTCCGCGCCCACGGGCTGGTCGTGCCGGTCTGGGACCTGCCGTCGTCGATGGACGCCGACGAGGTCGCCAAGCCGGCCCTGGCGTTCACCGAGCGGCTGGCCGAGGCCCTCGCGGCCGACGCTCCGCTCACGGCCGACGAGCGCCGGGCGCGCGGTGGTCTCACCAACCGTCAGATCACTCTGAGCTGAGGGCGACCGCGACGGCGGCCGTGGGGATCGTACGCCTCTGGGGGCTCCCCCGTGACACCGATCACAACTCCCCATGCCTACGGGTAAATAGGCGTCCGGAAATCCACGATCGAATTTGCTAACCGCCGATCTCTTGTTACGGTTCTAAAAGCCCGGTCGCTGGTGCATCCCCCGTCGCCAGCGACCGGGCGCTTCCATGTCCGGAACCAGGCCGTCCGATCGGATCGCCCGCGGCGCGCCGCCTCAGCGCCCCGAACCCCGGCCGCCCGCCGCCGAGTTGCTGCCCGAGCGCAGCAGCAGCCGCTCCCCCGCCGCGTCGGCGATCTCCGCCATCGCGTCGTACGCCGCCCGGGTCCCGGGCGCGGTCAGCCCGGCCGGGGTCTCGCACAGGCCCGGCGCGTCGGAGGCCGGCACGTCGCAGTTCACCTGGACGGTCCTGCCGTCCGGCCGCAGCAGGGTCAGTACGGCGCGCAGCGGGCCGCCGGTGATGTTGCGGTAGTACGTACGGGCCCAGGTCCGGCCGCGCTCGGCGAGCACACAGGTCTGGGCCTCGATGCCCTGGGCGGAGGAGATTTCGGGGCCGCAGCGGGTGGTGCGCCCGGAGAGCAGCGAGAGATCGAGGCCGTCGAGGGGACCGGTGGAGCGGTCCGGGCCGGCAGGGCTCTTGCCCCGCTTGGCCCCTACTTCTCCGTTGATGTTCTTTTTCCCCGAGGGGCTGTTTTCGGCCTTGGCGCTCGCCCCGGATTCAGCGCCCGACTCCGGCTTGTCCGGCATCGCCGTGTCCGCCGGGCCGGCCATCGCGGCACCCAGTGGCACGGCGATGGCGAGGAACGCCGCCCCGGCGAGCCCGGTCACGCGGACTTTCTGCGCACGCTGCATGGGCCCCACCTGCAAGATTGAGTTGCCGCCGACGGCGGCTTGACGGTGCGCCGAACCTATCGGCAGAGCAGGGTGCGCCCGACCGCCCGGACACCCGTTTCCCGTAGTGATCCGGGCGGGTCGCACCCTTACGGGTGAACCGCCGCGGGGCGGGCCGTCGGCTCAGTACGCGAGCCGGCTGCCGCCGTCCGGGGTGCTGGCGCTCGCCATGACCAGGGCGTCGACGATCGTGGCCACCTTCGGCAGCCAGGGCGCCGCCGACGGCGGGGAGGCCGGCGGCCGCTCCCAGCGCACCCGGCCGACGCCGATCTGGGACGGCGGGAGCACCACATAGCCGCCCTCCCCGTGGAAGCGCAGCGAGCTGGGCACCCAGTCCTGGGAGTACAGCAGCTCGCCCAACTCCGGGAGGCCGTAGGGGGATACGAGCAGCGACCAGCGGGTGGGGGTGGCCACCACGGGGCCGAGGCGTACGCCGAAGTGGTCCAGGGCCGCCAGGGCGCGGGCACCGGCGACGGCGGGCAGGCTCACGGCGCAGGGCGCGCGGCCGCCGGTGGCCAGCACGATCGGGGCGTCGGGGCGGTTGGTCCACCACCAACGCACCATCCGGGCGTCGGTGGTGGCCGCCAGCAGCCCGGGGTCGAAGGGGTGCGCGCCGGGTACCGCACAGTCGGGGTCGGGGCAGTTGCACTGAGGGGCGGGGCGCTCTCCGAGGCCCAGCCGGGCGCCGGCCGGCTGGCGGCCGCCGGACCTGAGTCCCACGCCGGGAAGTACCGGCCACTGCCACTCGGTGGCGCAGTGGAGCGCCGCGCCGAGCAGCGCCGACCTTCCGCCGCGCCGGAACAGGAGCTTGCGTCGCCTTCCGAGGATCTCGCGCATGAGCGCTCGTTCCTTTCCGTTAACGCCGAGGGCTTCGTCCATCGCACTACATGGCACTACAGGGCACTGCTCGCCGGTTCGCATGCGCTTCGCGCCGCGCCGCTTCATGCCGTTGTGTGGCGTTTCTTGCGGCCCGGTCATGCGTTCCGGGGTCGATCGCGCATCGATCACGCCACGTGGATCTCGGTCACCGCGTGTACAAGGCAGCGCATCATGCCGTACGCCGAGCGGGAAACGTGGCGGGGGGTGGCGCGCGCATGGCGCTTGCGCTTCCGTAGTGCAGTCCCCGCCACTTGGGAGTGCGTCGCGGTGGTCGCCGTATGAGACGCCGGTGCCCGCCGGAGAGTTCCGGTGCGGCCCCAACTGGCCCCGCACCTTTCCGATTACGTACCCGCCACTGTGGTGATGACGCGCTGCTGATCGCCGTCAGTCGACCTCAAATTGACGCTTGGGGGGCTGTTTTCAGGCCAATCTACAGACCTCGTTGACACCACAAACCCCATCGGGACAATGCTGGACATCGCATTGCTGGTGCGTGTACATGTGGAGGCATTGATAGCGGAGCAGCATGACATGGGGGTTTGCGATGCTATTGAGGAATTTGCGCGGCCAAACGCACCGCACAACGTCACTCAACGAAATGCCACACTCCCTACCAATCTCCGGCCTGACCTGGGGTAATGCCTGGCGCAACGATAGCCGCCGGCCATGAGCGCCCCACACGTACCGAAAGTGGCTGGAATCGAACCAGCTCTTCCTGGCCCCACTCACACTACGGACCCGCACGCGGCGCAGACCCCCACGGGCCCCGCTTCCGGCTCCCCCTCCGACCCCTCCGACGGTGCGTCCTGTCCCCCTCCGGGCGCACGCCAGGACACCGGCGGCGCCGCTTCCGGCGCCTGCCCCGAGTCCTCCGCCATCGACCAACTCGCCGCGATCCAGGACCGGCTGGCCGGCTGGATCTCCGACCTCAGCACCCTGCACGACCTGACCGAACGGCTCGCGCGCACCCGCACGCTGGACGACGCCCTCCATGAGCTGCTGCGGGCCGGCGCCTCCCTGGTCGGCGCGCGCCGCGGCATGGTCGTCCTCGCACCGGCCGACGGTCTCGGCCCGGAGACCACCGTCGGCCTCGGCCTCGGCCACGCCGAGATCGGCCACATCGAAACCATCCCGCGCCGCGCCCTGTCGTACGCGCGGATACTGGACGGCCTGCCCGAGCCGGGCGCCGACGGCGAGGCCCCCGAGATCGCCGAGCCCGACATCCCCGGCGAGAAGGACCTCGACCCCCGTCTCCGTGAGGTCGCCGCCCGCCTCGGATACGCCGCCAGCTACGCCGTCCCGCTCACCGCCGACCCCATCGGCCGCACCGGCGCCGCGGTCTGGCTCTACGACGAACCGGCCGAGCCCACCGAGCGCCAGCGCCACCTCGTCGGCCTCTACCGCGCGCACGCCGCCGAGCACCTCGCCCGCCTCCTCGAACTCCACCGCAGCCGGCAGGCCACCCGGACGCTGCGCGAGGAGCTGCTGCCGCGGCGGCTGCCGCGGGTGCCCGGCGTACGCCTCGCGGTACGGCACAGCACCGGGCCGCTCGGCGGCGGCGACTGGTACGACGCGCTGCCGCTGCCCGACGGCGCCCTGGGCCTGGCCGTCGGCTCGGTGACCGGCTCCGGCCCGAGCGCGGTGGCCGCCATGGGGCGGCTGCGGGCGTCGCTGCGCGCCTACGCGGTCATGGAGGGCGAGGATCCGGTCGCGGTCCTCTCCGACCTCGAACTGCTGCTGCGGCTGACCGAGCCGGCCCGCAGCGCCACCGCGCTGTTCGCGTTCACCGAACCGACTCCCGGCGCGCCGGGCGGCCCACCCGCCCCGCCGATGCCGGGCGGGATCACCGACCCCTTCGCCCGCAAGGTGGTGCTCGCCGGGGCCGGCCACTGCCCGCCGCTGATCCTCGGCGATCTGCGGACCGAATTCGTGGAGACCTCGCTGTCCGCGCCGCTGGGCATGCTGGCCTGCTGGGAAGCGCCGAGCGTGGAGATCGAACCGGCCGGCGGGGAGACCCTGCTGTTCTACAGCGACGGGCTGCTGCACCGCACCGGGGAGCCCATGGACCGCGCCTTCGCCCGGCTGCACGCGGCCGCCGCGGGCGTCCCCCGGGCGAGCCGCCATGATCCGGAGGCGGTGGCCGACCACATCGTGCGCGCGATGCTGCCGCAGGGCCTGGAGGACGAGGCGGCGGAGGAGGACGTGGTGCTGCTGGTCGCGTACTTCGAGGAGTAGCACCGGCCTGCGGGACCGGCCCCGGCGGCACGCCTCCGCCGCCGCAGGTCCCACGGCCGCAGGGCCGTAATGCCTGAGAGGTCACACCTTCCGCCCTCTGGACCGCCGTCTGTCCGCACATACGATGGAATGCGGTTCAGTCTTAAAAGGAGGCATAGTGACCGACGAGCTCACGCCGGAGACCCCGGACGAGGACGAGCAGCCGATCAAGCAGCGCAAGAACGGCCTTTACCCGGGCCTCTCGGATGAGCTCGCGGAGAACATGAAGGGCGGCTGGGCCGACACCGAGCTGCGCGATCTGCAGCCGATCGAGCAGGCCCCGAACGCCGCCCGCCGCCGGGCCGCGCTCTCCGCGCGCTTCCCCGGTGAGCGCCTGGTGATCCCGGCGGGCAACCTGAAGACCCGCTCCAACGACACCGAGTACGGCTTCCGCGCCTCGACGGAGTACGTCTACCTCACCGGCGACCAGACCGACGACAGCGTCCTGGTGCTGGAGCCCCGTAAGGACGCGGACGGCCACGACGCGACGATCTACCGGCTGCCCCGCTCCAACCGCGAGAACGGCGAGTTCTGGCTGAACGGCATGGGCGAGCTGTGGGTCGGCCGGCGCCACAGCCTGACCGAGGCCGAGGCGCTGCTCGGCGTCCCCTGCAAGGACGTGCGCGAGCTGGCCGACGTGCTCAAGGAGGCCACAGGACCGGTCCGCGCCGTGCGCGGCCACGACGCCGGCATCGAGGCCGCGCTGACCGACAAGGTCACCGCCGAGCGCGACGAAGAGCTGCGGGTGTACCTCTCCGAGGCCCGGGTGATCAAGGACGAGTTCGAGATCGGCGAGCTGCAGAAGGCCGTCGACTCGACGGTGCGCGGCTTCGAGGACGTCGTGAAGGTCCTGGACAAGGCCGAGGCGACCTCCGAGCGCTACATCGAAGGCACCTTCTTCCTGCGCGCCCGCGTCGAGGGCAACGACGTCGGCTACGGCTCGATCTGCGCCGCCGGCCCGCACGCCACCACCCTGCACTGGGTCCGCAACGACGGCGCGGTCCGCTCCGGCGACCTGCTCCTGCTGGACGCCGGCGTGGAGACCACCACCCTCTACACCGCCGACGTCACCCGCACCCTCCCGATCAACGGCCGCTACACCGACCTCCAGCGCAAGATCTACGACGCGGTGTACGAGGCCCAGGAGGCCGGTATCGAGGCGGTCAAGCCGGGCGCGGCCTTCCGCGACTTCCACGACGCCGCGCAGCGGGTGCTCGCCGAGAAGCTGATCGAGTGGGGCCTGGTCGAGGGCCCGGTCGAGCGGGTGCTGGAGCTGGGGCTGCAGCGCCGCTGGACCCTGCACGGCACCGGCCACATGCTTGGCTTGGACGTCCACGACTGCGCCGCGGCCCGCACCGAGGCGTATGTCAACGGCACGCTGGAGCCCGGCATGGTGCTGACCGTCGAACCCGGCCTGTACTTCCAGGCGGACGATCTGACGGTGCCCGAGGAGTACCGCGGCATCGGCGTCCGGATCGAGGACGACATCCTCGTCACCGAGGACGGCAACCGGAACCTGTCGGACGGGCTGCCGCGGCGCTCGGACGAGGTCGAGGCGTGGATGGCGGGGCTGCTCAAGAAGTAGCCCCGCGCTCCCCCGTCTCCCGGTGGCGTCAGGCGTCGCCGGGAGACGGACGACCGTGCTCCGGGCCGCCGGCCGGCCTCGCGTACGCGCCCACGCGGGCCGCCGCCCATACGGCGGTGGCCGCCGATTCGGCGAGCGCGTCGTCGACGGGGCGGCGGGCGATCAGGATCCGGTAGTAGAAGGGCGCGCCGAGGGCCGACATCACCTCCTCCGGGTCCGTCTCCGCGGGCAACTCGCCGCGTTCCACGGCCCGTCGCACCATCAGTCCGGCCAGGGCCAGCCGCTCGTCGAAGAAGGACCGCAGCACCCCGGCCGCCTGCCGGTCGCGGGCCGCGGCGGAGACCACCGCCTCGATCAGCCTGCTCATCCGCGGCTGCCCGTAGAACGCGCTTATCGAGCGGGCCAGTGCCCGCAGATCCCCCGGCAGCGTGCCGGTGTCCGGCAGCGGCACATCGGAGCTCAGATCGGTCAGCAGCTCGCAGGCCAGTCCCTCGATGCAGCGCCAGCGCCGGTAGAGCGTCGCCACGTGGATTCCCGAGCGCTGCGCGACCTTCTCCATGGTGAGCCCGGCGAAGCCGGCGTCGTCCAACTCTTCTAAGACAGCGGCCAGTACGGCCTGCCGGGTGCGGGCAGTACGCCCGCCGGGCCGGGTCGCGCCCGGGGCATGGTGCGCTGTCGTCACGACGGCTCCGTATTGCAGTGCGGGTTCACGCCAAGTATTGTCCGAGAAAGATTAATGCGAATCACTTCGTGTTAGTCCTGGTGTGCGCGCTGGTCTCGTAGGGACAGGGGACGCCGCGGGGGAGGTCCTCCCACCGCGAGACCGCGCTGCCCCAGGGTGATTTCCGGTCAGTCGTCAGACTGCCGATGTTCGCCCCGGATTGACACCCTTGGTAGGCCGTCTTTGGTACGCCACCACCCTTGGTACGCCATCTTTGGTACGCCAGCCCAGATGCCGGGAATGCGGCGGGCGCCCGTCATCGGGCGGCGGGCAGCGGTCATCGGATACTCAACTCATCGGCGCCATGGGCCAGTTGCGCCGCGGGCAGTCGGAGTGTGTGGCGCAACGCCCCTCGTGCCGTTGTTCGTTCGGCGGCCGGATCCACGTGTGGCATCGCATCCCCGTGTGGCGTCGCATCCGCCCCCGATGACACCACCGTGGCACCGCCCGCGCCACGATGGTGCCACCGAGGCTTGCGATGGCGCCACGATGGTGTCATAGTGGAGCCATGGACCTCACGCCCTACGTCGACAATCTCCGGCACGAGCTCGCGATCGCCGCGGACGCCGGCGGAGACGAAGCCCGCGCTCTGGCCGAGCGGCTCACCACACCCCTGGAGTCGGCCGCCCGGCTGACCCTGCTGAACGCACTGTCCGCCGCCATGGGTGAGGTCACCCGTGACCTGGCGCCGGGCTCGGTCGACGTACGGCTGCGCGGGCTCGACCCGGAGTTCGTGGTGACGCTGCCGCTTGAACACGAGGCGTTCGAGGAGGCCGGGGAGCCCGAGAGTGTCCCCGCGCCGCCGCCGGTTCCGGTCGCGGACAACGACGAGGGCGGCACCGCACGCATCAACTTCCGGCTCCCGGCCCATCTCAAGACCCGGGTCGAGGAAGCCGCCGGCCACGAGGGGCTCTCGGTCAACGCCTGGCTGGTACGGGCCGTCGCCACGGCGCTGGAACAGCCCGGCGAGCGGGCCCGGCCGGCCGCCCGCCGCCCCCGGAGCCAGCAGGGCTTCACGGGCTGGGTCCGCTAGGGCCTGTCCTATGGGTCAGGGATCGGAAAGGCCCTAGGGCGGCCCGGGCGCCACCGCTCACCCCACCGGCACGCGCACCAGCTCAGTCACTCATTCACCCTCCCCCAGCCCACGCTGGGAGGTTCCCCCAGACCAGCGGGAACGCAGACCACAGTCAAGAGGACGGGACAGCCATGCCAATTTTCGACACTCCCGAACCGCTCTCCGCCACCCTCGAATTCGACATCGCGTCGGTCCGGATCATCGCGAGCAAGCGCACCGACACGGTCGTCGAGGTGGTGCCGACCGACCCGGCCGAGGAGGTCGACGTCCGGGCGGCGGAGCAGACCAAAATCACCTGCTCGGGCGGCAAGTTGCTGGTCAAGGGCCCCAGGAAGCGCTCCGTGTTCGGCAAGAGCGGCTCGCTCGACGTGACCGTCGAGCTGCCGGCCGACTCGGACGTCCTGGGCAACGCGCCCATGGGGGACTTCGTCTGCGAAGGCCGGCTGGGCGAGTGCCGGCTCAAGACCTCGCTCGGCTCCCTCCAGGTCGAGCAGGCGGCCGCCGCCAACCTGAAGACCGGCCACGGCACGATCAGCGTGGAACGGGTGACGGGGGACGCCGAGCTGGTCGGGGCGGGGCGGATCGACGTCGGTGAGATCGGGGGCACCGCGTCGGTCAAGAACAGCAACGGGGACACCGTACTCGGCGAGATCACCGGCGATCTGACGGCGAACGCGTCCAACGGCGGCATCTTCGTGGACGTCGCGCACGCCTCGGTCGACGCCAAGACCGCCAACGGGTCTGTCAAGATCGGCGATGTGACGCGCGGTCAGATCACGCTGCAGTCCGCCGCCGGTGATCTGGAGGTCGGCATCCGGGAGTCCACCGCCGCCTGGCTCGACGTACGCACCCGCGTCGGCCGCATGCACAACTCCCTCGGCGAGTCGGAGGGGCCCGGCGACTCCGCCAACAAGGTCGAGGTGCGCGGCCGCACCGGCGTCGGCGACATCGTCATCCGCCGCGCCTGACCGCCTGAGCCGGGGCACCTCCCATGCCCGCGCAGGCCATGGGGGGAGGCTCCCGGTCCCGCGATCCACCGCGCCCCACGCCCCGCGCCCCGCTCACCGCTCACCGCTCACCGCTCATCTCGCACCGCTCACCACCACACCGCACCGCACTCTCAGAGGAGTGTCATGACCATGACCAATATGGTCGCCGCCGCGCCGGCGATCACCGCCACCGGACTGTCCAAGTCCTACGGCGACAAAGTGGTGCTCGACGGCATCGACCTGCACATCCCCGAGGGCACGATCTTCGCGCTGCTCGGACCCAACGGCGCCGGCAAGACCACCACCGTCCAGATCCTCTCCACCCTCATCTCCGCGAACGCCGGCCAGGCGCGGATCGCGGGCCATGACCTGACCGGCGACGTCGACGCCGTACGCGCCGCGATCGGGGTCACCGGCCAGTTCGCGGCCGTGGACAACCTGCTGACCGCCCACGAGAACCTCATGCTCATGGCGGACCTGCAGCATCTGAGCCGCCGCGAAGGGCGACGGCGCGCCACCGAGCTGCTGCGCCGCTTCGAGCTGACGGACGCCGCCAAGAAGCCCGTCTCCACCTTCTCGGGCGGTATGCGGCGCAAGCTCGACCTCGCGATGACCCTTGTCGGCGATCCGCGCATCATCTTCCTCGACGAGCCGACCACCGGCCTCGACCCGCGCAGCCGCCGCACCATGTGGGAGATCATCCGCGCTCTGGTCGCCGACGACGGCGTCACGATCTTCCTGACCACGCAGTACCTGGAGGAGGCCGACCAGCTCGCCGACCGCATCGCCGTCCTGGACCAGGGGAAGCTGGTCGCCGAAGGCACCGCGGACGAGCTGAAGCGCCTGATCCCCGGCGGCCACATCCGCCTCCGGTTCGGCGACGCGAACGGCCTCGAAACGGCCGCGTCCCTCTTCGGCTCCGCCGCGCGCGACAGCGAAGAGCTCACCCTGCACATTCCCAGCGACGGCGGCATCCCCGCGCTGCGGGCCGTCCTCGACGCCCTGGACGACGCGTCGCTCAAGGCGGAGTCCCTCACGGTGCACACGCCCGATCTCGACGATGTCTTCCTCACCCTCACCGGCCAGACCCAGTCGGGCGCCGGGGCCAACTCCCAGAAGGAGAGCGTCCGATGAGCTCCCTGTCCTACGCCGTCAGCGATTCCCTGACGATGCTGCGGCGCAACCTCAAGCACGCGCTGCGCTACCCGAGCATGACGGTCTCGGTCGTCGCGATGCCGCTGGTGATGCTGCTGCTGTTCAACTACGTCTTCGGCGGCGCCCTGGGCACCGGCATCGGCACCACGCCCACCGGCGACGGCGAGTACATCGACTACATCGCGCCCGGCATCATCCTGATGGCCGCGACCTCCGGAGCCCTGTCCACCGCGATCAGCGTCTGCTCGGACATGACCGAGGGCATCGTCAACCGGTTCCGCACGATGTCGATCTCCCGCGCCTCGTTCCTGACCGGGCATGTCGTCGGCAGCATCATCCAGACGCTGGTCAGCATCGCGCTCGTGGTCGGCGTCGCACTGCTGATGGGCTTCCGCCCCAGCGCCACCCCCGTCGAGTGGCTCGCCGTCATCGGCCTCCTGGCCCTGCTCATCCTGGCGCTGACCTGGCTGGCCGCCGCCATGGGCCTGATCGCCAAGAACGTCGAGACGGCCAGCAACATGCCCATGCCGCTGACGTTCCTGCCCTTCCTCGGCAGCGCCATCGTCCCGCCGGAGTCGATGCCCACCGGGCTGCGCTGGTTCGCCGAGTACCAGCCCTTCACACCCGTCATCGAGACGCTGCGCGGCCTGCTGCTGGGCACGGAGATCGGCAACAGCGGGCTCATCGCACTCGGCTGGTGCGTCGGCCTCACCCTGGTCGGCTACCTGTGGGCGCGCTCCGCCTTCAACCGGGACGCCAAGCGGTGAACACCCCACCGCACCAGCCACTTCGCACCGCCGCGCACCGCACCGTGCAGCGCGCCTTAGCCCATCACAGCTGACCTGAGTACTGGAGGACACCATGCACAACGAGCCGTCGACGCACACGTCCGGGAAGCCCGCCGGGGACCCGGCGCCGGTCTCCGAGCTGCCGACCAACCGCCCCACGGGCTGCCCCTTCGACCCGCCCGCCGGACTGGCGCAGCTGCGCGAGGAGCAGCCGCTCCGCCGGATGACCTACCCCGACGGCCATGTGGGCTGGCTGGCCACCGGCTACTCCACGGTCCGCGCGCTCTTCGCCGACCCCCGCTTCAGCTCACGCTACGAGCTGATGCACTACCCGTTCCCCGGCGTACCCGAAGGCGGCCTGCCCCCGGCGCCGGTCGGCGACATGACCGGCATGGACGCCCCCGAGCACACCCGCTACCGCAAGCTGCTCGCCGGCAAGTTCACGGTCCGGCGGATGCGCGCACTGACCGACCGCGTACAGGAGATCACCGCGGCGCACCTGGACGCCATGGAACGCCAAGGCGGCCCGCTGGACCTGGTGACGGCGTTCGCCCAGCCCATACCGGCCCTGATGATCTGCGAACTGCTCGGCGTCCCCTCCTCCGAGCGGGAGACCTTCCAGCGGCAGACGCACACGATCATGGACCGCAGCTCCACCGACGAAGAGAAGTACGCCGCCATGACCGGGATGGGGGAGTACCTGCACGCGCTGGTGCTGGCCAAGCGTGCCGAGCCCACCGACGACCTGCTCAGCGATCTGACCACCAGCGATCTGACCGATGAGGAACTCACCGGCCTGGGCAGCTTCCTGCTCGCCGCCGGTCTCGACACCACCGCCAACATGATCGCGCACGGCACCTTCGCGCTGCTGAGCAACCCGGACCAGTTCGCCGCCCTGCGCGACGACCCGGACCTCGCCGACCAGGCCGTCGAGGAGCTGATGCGCTACCTGACCATCGCGCACACCACCGTCAAGTCGGCACTGGAGGACGTCGAGCTGGACGGTCAGCTGATCAAGGCCGGTGAGTCGGTCACCCTGTCCATGGAGGCCGCCAACCGCGACCCGCAGCGCTTCCCCGATCCCGACAGCCTCGACCTGCACCGCAAGGCCACCGGGCACCTGGGCTTCGGCCACGGCATCCACCAGTGCCTGGGCCAGCAACTGGCCCGCGTCGAAATGCGCGTCGCCCTCCCCGCGCTCATCGCCCGCTTCCCCACCCTGCGCCTGGCCGTGCCGGCGCAGGAGGTTCCGCTGCGCACCTTCTCGAACATCTACGGGGTGCACCAGCTCCCGGTCACCTGGGACAAGGAGTAGCCCGATGGCCCTCACCGTCAGCATCGACCGCGACCGCTGCGTCGGCGCTGGGATGTGCGTACTGACCGCCCCCGGGGTGTTCGACCAGGACGACGAGGACGGCCGGGTGCTGCTCCTGACCGCTGATCCCCCGGCCGACCGCACCAGCGCGGCCCGCAGCGCCGCCGGCTTCTGCCCCGCCCAAGCGATCACCGTCACCGACCCGACGGCGCACCGCCCCTGATCGTTTCCGACAGCCCAAGGCCCAGGTCCCCCGGACCTGGGCCTTGCCCGTTGAGCCGAGGCGTGCGGCAGCCGGCGCCCCGCCCGTCAGGCTCGCGCTGCGCTCACGACGCCATGAGAAGCGCCGCGCCCTCGCGCCACTTGAGGATCTTGTCGAAGCTGACGACCGCGCCGGGGCGGCCCGTGCGGTTGCGGTAGCGGACGTGGTCGGTGAGGGCCTCGATCAGAAAGAGCCCCCGGCCTTCCTCGGCAAACACGGGGGCCTGCGCGGGGGTGGGCACGGGGGCCGGGGCGAGGGCGTCGTCCTCGGCGGTATGGGGCGGGGCCGGGGGGACGGGGCCGTCGCGGAAGCCGGGGCCCGAGTCGGCGACTTCGATGCGGCAGGTGTCGCCGTCGAGGAAGGCCGTGACGCGGTAGTCCTCGGTGGCCGCGTCACCGCCGTGTTCGACCGCGTTGGCGCAGGCTTCGGAGAGTGCCACCGACAGGTCGTAACAGATGTCCGGGTCGACGCCCGCGGTCTCCATCGTGCCCAGCAACAGGCGACGGGCGAGCGGCACGCTTGCCGCCTCACGCCGCAAGTGGAGTGACCACCAGATGCTCATCGCTCCAGCCTCCTGGCCGCGGCTCGACATATCGATACCTATTGCCGTGCCACATGGTCCGTAAGCATGTCCGGGACGTGATACCGCTCATTCGGCGGATGCGAAGACTGAGCGCATCGGTGTAGGTGAAGCGCCGCGTACGCGCCGTCGCGCGCCCCGCTTGCCACCCTTGACGCCCCGGGAGGCGCCCTTTCCGCGCCGCCCTGCCGTAGGCGGCGGGTAAGGGCAGTGGGATGATGGCGCGGCCATGCCTGCCCCGCCCACCCCTGCAGCGCGCGCGGCCGCCGATCTGCGGCTGCTGAGGGCCGCGGTCTTCACCGCGGTCTGTGTCGCGCTGTCCGCGGCCGGGCACATGATCGCGTCGTACGCGACCGTGCCGCTGTGGACGCTGGGGATCGCCGCGGGGCTGGTCTTCGCCGTCGCGGCTCCGCTGGCCGGGCGGGAACGCTCGCTGCCGGGGATCGCCGCGGGGCTCGCCGTGGGCCAGCTCGCACTGCACTCGCTGTTCGCGTGGGGCCAGGTGCCGGTATCCGCCGCGTCCCGTATGGGAGACATGGCGGGTATGGCGACCGGTAGCGGCGGCGCCGGTACCGGCGGGCTGCCGGACGCGGCGGCGATCGCCCTCGTACGGCACATGACCTGCGGGCTCGGCGCGGGCCGGATGGACGGCGACCAGGCGCGGCGGATTCTCGGCTCGGGCGGCTTCGACGCCGCCTCCGTCGCCGGCGCCACACCGGCCGGGCACGCGACGGCCGGCGGCACGGCCGCCGGCGACCTGGGCATGGCGCACTGTCTGACGCCTTCGCTCCCCATGCTGCTGTGGCATCTGCTCGCCGCGCTCGCCGTCGGCTGGCTGCTGCGGCGGGGCGAGGCGGCCCTGTGGCGGCTGGTCCGGCTGTCGGCCCCGGCGGCCTACGCGCTCACCGTCGAGGCGCTGGTCGGTGCGGTGCGCGCGGCGCTCGCGCTGGTCCGCGCCCTGATCACGGGCCTCGCCACGGCGCACGATGATGCGCTGCGCGCCTCCGTTTCGTACGGGGATGACAAACCCGGCCCGGAGGACCCCGCACTCCACCACAGTGTCGTCAGGCGAGGACCCCCCTCCCTGGCCGCCCTGGCCCTCGCGGCCTGACGTCGCGCGAAGCACGCTCCCACAGGACGGGTACGGGCTCGCGCGCCGCTGCCGTACGCGCGCCACCCCACCACCGTCACCAGTACCGAGCACACAGCACCGTGCTCTTCTCCTTCCTGTGGAGTGTTGTCAATGTCGAAGATGTCCCGGTTCTCTCGCCTGTCCACGGTGTCGCGGCTGTCGGTCGTGGGCGGCGCCGCCGCGGGCAGCGTGCTGCTGCTCGCCGGCCCGGCCTTCGCGCACGTCAGCGTGCAGCCCGGCGAGGCACCGAAGGGCGGCTACGCGGTCGTCAACTTCAAGGTGCCCAATGAGCGGGATGACGCCAATACCGTGAAGCTGGAGGTCACGCTGCCGACCGACCACCCGCTGGCGTCCGCCATGCCGCAGCCGGTGCCCGGCTGGACGGTGAAGGTCACCAAGTCCAAGCTCGCCAAGCCCATCGAGATGCACGGCGAGAAGATCAACGAGGCCCCCTCGAAGATCACTTGGACCGCCGACGACAAGGGCATCGAGACCGGCCAGTTCCAGCAGTTCCCGGTCTCCGTCGGGCAGCTGCCCGAGGACGCCGACCAGCTCGTCTTCAAGGCCCTTCAGACGTACGACGACAAGGAGGTCGTGCGCTGGATCGAGCCGACGAAGGACGGCGCCGCGGAGCCGGAGAACCCGGCTCCGGTGCTCAAGCTCACCGCGGCCGAGGGTGACGGCCACGGCACCTCCGGGGCGAAGCAGGCCGGCGCGAAGAGCGACCACACGACGACGGCCGCCGCGGAGACGTCCACCAGTGACACCACGGCGCGCGTCCTGGGTGTCGTCGGCATCGTCGTCGGCATCGCCGGAGTCGGCTTCGGCGTGTTCGCCGGCCGCCGCCGGAGCGCCTGACCACCCTGCGGGCCGGCGCCCGACCCGCGCCGGCCCGGCACTCGTTCAGAACATATGGGATATATCTGCAATGCGTAGAAGGACCCTGCTCGCGTCCGCCCTCGCGGCGGCCGCGGCCCTCAGCCTGACCGCCTGCGAAAGCGACGCCGGCGGCAAGCCCGCCGCCTCCGTCTCCGGCGGGACGACCGCCAAGCCGATCGTCACGCTCGACAACCCGCTGGAGAAGCCGGACCTGGTCCTGACCGACTCCAACGGCAAGAAGTACGACCTGCTGGAGCAGACCAAGGGCCACCCGACGCTGATCTACTTCGGCTACACCAACTGCCCGGACGTCTGCCCGCTGACGATGGCCAACATCGCGGTCGCGGTGAAGCAGCTGCCCAAGGCCGAGCAGAAGGATCTGCGGGTCGTGTTCGTGACCTCCGACCCGGAGCGCGACACCCCGGCCGCCCTCAAGAAGTGGCTCGGCGGCATCAACAAGGACTTCGTCGGGCTGACCGGCGCGTTCGACACCATCCAGGCGGGCGCGCGCAGCGTGAACATCGGGATCGAGAAGCCGGTCAAGAAGAAGAACGGCGATGTCGTCTCCACCCATGGCGCGCAGGTCCTGCTGAGCTCCTCCAAGGACGACAAGATCCATTGGATGGGCATGCAGGACGCCACCTCCGACAACTACACCTCCGCACTTCCGAAGATCGTCAAGGGACAGAACCCGTGAACCGCCGCACCGCCCTCGCCGCCGCCCTCGCCCTGACCGCCTCGCTCGCCCTGGCGGGCTGCGGCACCGGGGAGTCCGCCCCGCAGTTCACCGTCGACGGCGCCTATATGCCGCAGCCGGTCACCCAGGACATGGCCGGCGGTTACCTCACGATCAAGAACAGCGGCGCGGCCGACAAGCTCACCGCGGTCACCACCGACCAGGCCAAGGACGTCACGATCCACAAGACCGTCGGCAACAAGATGGAGCAGGTCAAGTCCCTGCCCATACCGGCGGGCGGTGAGCTCAGGCTCGAACGCGGCGGCAACCACCTGATGCTCATGGGCCTCAAGTACAAGCCGGCCAAGGGCGACGGCATCCGCATCCAGCTGCAGTTCGCCCACGGCGAGCCCGTCAACGTGGACCTCCAGGTCAAGGACGCCACCTACGCGCCGAAGAAGTAGCGGGCGGCACGGCAGATCACGGCAACAGCACTCACACGGCAGTTGAGGGGAGCGATCACTATGGTCACCACCGGGCTACCGCCACGACGGTCCGCCGCGCTGCGGCTGCTGATCGTCGCGGTGGCACTGGCCGGCGCGCTGTTCGGCGGCGCCGCCCCGGCGTCCGCGCACGCCGCGCTGACCGGCAGCACGCCGGCCCAGGGCTCGGTGGTGGACCGCGCACCCGAGCAGGTGACGCTCACCTTCTCCGAGGGCGTCGCGATGGGCGACGACTCCATCCGGGTCCTGGACCCGCGGGGCAAGCGGGTGGACCGCGGCAAGCTGCGCGATCTGTGCAGCGGCAGCACCGTCAAATACGGCACGGGGCTGCCGCCGGGGCTCGGCGACGGTACGTACACCGTCGCCTGGCAGGCGGTCTCCGCCGACAGCCACCCGGTCTCCGGCGCCTTCACCTTCTCGGTCGGCGCGCCCTCCAAGTCCGCCGCCCCGGTCCCCCAACAGGAGGCCGGCGGCGGGCTGGTGGGCGTGCTCTACGACATCGCCCGCTATCTGGCCTACGCCGGGTTCGTGCTGCTGGCCGGCGGCGCCGCCTTCGTGGTGGCCTGCCGGCCGGCCGCGGCCCTCGTACGGTCCGTGCAGAGGCTGGTGGTCTACGGCTGGGCGGCGCTGACCGCCACCACCGTCGCGATGCTGCTGCTGCGCACCCCGTACACCGGGTCCGGCGAGCTCGCCGACGTCTTCGACCTCGGCGGCCTCCAGCAGGTGCTGATCACCAAGCCGGGCGCCGCGCTGGTCTCCCGGCTGCTGCTGCTCGCGGCCGCGGCGCTGTTCGTGGCGGTGCTCTTCGGGGCGTACGCGCGGGCGCAGGAGGCGGGCGAGGTACCGGGGACGGGGCCCGGGCGGGACGCGTCCCCGGACGCCGACGAGCACGCCGCGGACCCCGCCGAGGAGGCCAAGCGGCGCAAGGACCTCACCTTCGGGCTGGGCATCGGCGGGGTGATCGTCGCGACCGGGCTCGCCGCGACCTGGGCGATGGCCGAGCACGCCTCGACCGGTCTGCAGCCCGCCGTCGCGATGCCGGTCGACGTGCTGCATCTGCTCGCGGTCGCCGCCTGGCTCGGCGGGCTGGCGGCGCTGGTGGTGTCCCTGTACTGGGGGCCGCCGGTCGAGCGGACCGCCGTGCGCCGCTTCTCGCGGATCGCGTTCGGCTCCGTGGTGGTGCTGGTGGCCACCGGTGTCTACCAGTCCTGGCGGCAGGTCGGCACCTGGCATGCGCTCGTCGACACCACCTACGGGCAGCTGCTGCTGCTCAAGGCGGGCCTGGTGGCGGTCCTCGTCGGGATCGCCGGGGTGTCGCGGCGGTGGACGGGGCGGCTGGGCGAGGTCCGTGAGGCGCCCGCCAGCGAGCCCGAGCGCGAGCCCGAGCCCGAGCGCGCCCTCGTCCACGAGGGAGCCCCGGCACCCGGCCCCGACGCGGAACCGGCACCCGGACCAGACGCGGAACCGGCACCCGCATCCGACCCCGCCATGGCCTCCGAGGAGGCCGCCGACCCCGCCCGTGCCGCGCAACTCGCCCGTCAGCAGGCCGCGTTGCGCACCGCCCGGACCAAGCGGCTGCGCGACGCTGACGCCGAGCGGCTGGGGCTGCGCCGGTCGGTCCTGGCCGAGGCGTCGGTGGCGGTGGTGGTGCTGGTGGTGACGACGCTGCTGACCTCCACCGAGCCGGCCCGTACGGAAGCGGCGGTCAAGGCCGCGTCCGGCGGGCAGTCCACCGCGGCCAACCAGCCGCAGGTGCTGACCATCCCGTTCGACACCGGCGGTCCGGGCGGCAAGGGCACCGCCCGCGTCGACCTCGACCCCGGGCGCAGCGGCAACGCCAACGAACTGCGGCTGCGGCTCTCCGACCCGTCGGGCAGGACCATGGACGTCCCCGAGGTGAAGGTCTCCTTCACCCAGAAGGCCAAGAAGCTGGGGCCGCTGCCCTTCGTCCCCCGGCACATCGGCAAGGGCCACTGGCGCGCGAGCGGCGTCCAGTTGCCGGTCCCCGGGCAGTGGCAGCTCTCGCTGCTCGTACGGACCTCCGACATCGACCAGGTGACCGAGACCAAGAACGTGAAGATCGGCTGATGAGCAAGCGAACCGACCAGGCCGCCGCCCCCCGGGCCGCCGCCCCGAAGACCTCCGGCGCCCAGGGCTCCGGTGGCCGGGCCGCCGGCCCGCAGACCTCCGTGGAGCTCTCCCGGCGACGGCTGCTGGGCACCGTCGGCGCGGCCGGCGCGGCCGGGCTGGTCGCGGGCGGGGCCGGGGGCGCCATAGGAGCGTCCGCCACCCAGGACGACGCGCCCAAGGCCCTGACCACCATCGGGTCGACCGAGGTGCCGTTCCGGGCGGCCCGCGCCAGGCACCAGCCGGGGATCACCACGCCCTTGCAGGCCAATGGGCACCTCGTCGCCTTCGACCTGGCTCCGGGCGCGGACCGCAAGGCCGCGGCGGCGCTGCTGCGCCGCTGGTCGCGGACGGCCGAGGAGCTGATGGCCGGGCGCGCCCCGGACGCCGACACCGGGGTCGCCCTGGACGCCGGGCCGTCCTCGCTGACCGTCACCTTCGGTTTCGGCCACAGCTTCTTCGGGCGTACGGGCCTGACGAAGCAGCGCCCCGTACAGCTCGACCCGCTGCCGGACTTCTCCGCCGATGCGCTGGACCCGCGGCGCAGCAACGGCGATCTGTGGATCCAGATAGGCGCCGATGACGCCCTGGTGGCCTTCCATGCGCTGCGCACGCTCCAGAAGGAGGCCCGGGACACCGCCCGGGTGCGCTGGCAGATGAACGGGTTCAACCGCACCCCGGGCGCCACCGCGCATCCGATGACCGCCCGCAACCTGATGGGCCAGGTGGACGGCACCAACAACCCCAAGCCGTCGGACGAGGACTTCGACCAGCGGATCTTCGTGGGACGGGACGCCGGGCAGGCGTGGATGCGCGGCGGGTCGTACGCCGTCGTCCGCCGGATCCGGATGCTGCTGGACGACTGGGAGAAGCGTTCCCGGCACGAGCAGGAGCGGGTCATCGGGCGCCGCAAGGCCGACGGGGCGCCGCTGACCGGCGGCTCCGAGACCACCCCGATGAAGCTGGACGCGACCGGCCCGGACGGGCTGCCGGTCATCCCGGCCAATGCGCATGCCCGGATCGCCGCGCCGGCGTCCAACCAGGGCGCGGCGATGCTGCGCCGCCCGTTCTCCTTCCACGACGGCTACCGCGCGGACGGCGCCCCGGACGCCGGGCTGCTGTTCGTCTGCTGGCAGGCCGACCCGCTGCGCGCCTTCACCCAGATCCAGCGGAAGCTGGACCGCGGGGACGCGCTGTCGCCGTTCCTGCGGCACGAGGCGAGCGGGCTGTTCGCGGTGCCGCCGGCCCCGGAACCGGGCGATTACGTGGGCCGGCCGCTGCTGGAGGGGTAGCCTCCCGGGGGCTTGGCCTGGGGCGGGGCCTTAAGGGGGAGGCGAACAGATCCCGTAGGGGTGGGGATGCCCCCTTGCGGGCCGCAACGTAGTGGGGGGGTGGCGGTATTCCCATGGCCCGCCCGGTGGCCGGAACGGCTCGGTATCGTGGCAGGGCAGGGAGAAGATCGGCGGGGTGCCCCCGCAGTTACGCGAGGGAGTGCTCAACGATGTCGGCCAGCCGCTATACGTATCTCGGCCCCGCGGGCACCTTCACCGAGGCCGCGCTGCGCAGCCTTCCCGAGGCGGCGACCCGCGAGCTGGTGCCGATGGTGTCGGTGCCGGCCGCCCTGGACGCGGTGCGCGCCGGTGAGGCCGCGGCCGCCCTGGTGCCGATCGAGAACTCCGTCGAGGGCGGGGTGACCACCACCCTCGACGAACTGGCCGCCGGCGAGCCGCTGATGATCTACCGCGAGGTGCTGCTGCCGATCGCCTTCGCGCTGCTCGTACGCCCCGGGACGGCGCTCGGCGACGTCAAGACGGTGACCGGGCACCCGGTCGCCCAGCCGCAGGTGCGCAAGTGGCTGGCGGCCCAACTCCCCGAGGCGGTGTGGGAGTCGGCGGCCTCCAACGCCGACGGTGCGCGGCTGGTGCAGGAGGGCCGCTACGACGGCGCGTTCGCGGGCGAGTTCGCGGCGGCGACGTACGGGCTCACGCCGCTGGTCACCGACATCCACGACGCGCAGAACGCGGCCACCCGCTTCGTCCTGGTGGGCCGCCCGGCCCGGCCCGCGGCGCCCACCGGCGCGGACAAGACCTCGGTGGTGCTGTGGCTGGCCGAGGACCACCCCGGTGCGCTGCTCGAACTGCTCCAGGAGTACGCGGTCCGCGGCGTCAGCATGATGCGGATCGAGTCCCGGCCGACCGGCGAGGGCATCGGCCGCTACTGCTTCTCGGTGGACTGCGAAGGGCACATCACCGACCGCCGGGTCAGCGAGGTGCTGATGGGGCTCAAGCGGGTCTGCCGCGAGGTGCGGTTCCTCGGCTCGTATCCGCGGGCGGACGAGATGACGCCGAGCGTGCGGCGGCAGATGACGGACTCGGCGTTCACCGAGGCGTCGGACTGGCTGGCGCGCTGCCTGGACGGGCGGGGCTGAGCAGCCCGCGGATCCGGCACGACCTGCGGCTTTGAGGGGCCTGTGGGTTATCCACAAAGTTATCCACAGGCTCGGTTCTCGACCTGTGGGTAAGTCGACATGAGAGTCGGACAGAGTCGACAAATCGGCCTACTGACATCACACCGCTCCACAGCGGCCCACCCCGGGCACCGTCAGCATAATTCACGCGATCAATCCTTTAGAGCGAGGCAATCCCACACGAAAGAGTGCGTGAAGGGGGTTTGGACAGAGAATCCATAGTCGGGCATTTCGAGAACGGAATGATCAACTCCGACTTCCACAGATCTCACACACAGCCTGTGGATAAGAATCCGAGAACCCCCAGGACCTGTGGACAACCATGGGATCCCCGGGGAAAACCAGGGTCCCAACTCCCGCCGTCCACATAGTGGATCACCCGGCGCGACCCCCGGGAAATCCCCCTCGCGGACATCGGGAATTCCGCCGCGCGCCCCGTCACGCCCTTCTTCCGCTTACCCGCCGCTCACCTGCCACCCCTTCGCCCACCCCTCCCGTCACCGCCACCCCCTAAGGGAATAAATGCCCCAAAACGGGCAAAGTGATTTGCCGGAGAATATCGCGTCGAGTGGCGGCGCGCGGCCCCGGTAGCCTGGGGGTGTGATTGACCTTCGCCTGCTCCGTGAGGACCCCGACCGTGTGCGCGCCTCCCAGCGCGCCCGTGGAGAGGACGTCGAGCTCGTCGACGCGCTTCTCTCCGCCGACGAGCGGCGCAGGTCGTCCAGCGCCCGCTTCGACGAGCTGCGTGCCGAGCAGAGGTCGCTCGGCAAGCTCATTCCCAAGGCCAGTGGCGACGAGAAGGCCGAGCTGCTGAAGAAGGCCGGCGAGCTCGCCGCCGCCGTCAAGGCCGCCGACGCCGCCCAGGACGAGGCCAAGGAAGAGACCCAGCGGCTGCTGCTGAAGCTCGGCAACCTCGTCCACCCCGACGTACCCGTCGGCGGCGAGGAGGACTTCACGATCCTGGAGAAGCACGGCACGATCCGCGACTTCGCCGCCGAGGGCTTCGAGCCCAAGGACCACCTGGAGATCGGCGAGCTGCTCGGCGCCATCGACGTCGAGCGCGGCGCCAAGGTGTCCGGCTCCCGCTTCTACTACCTGACGGGCGTCGGCGCGCTGCTGGAGCTCGCCCTGGTCAACGCCGCCATCGCGCAGGCCACCGCGGCCGGCTTCACGCCGATGCTGACCCCGGCCCTGGTCCGCCCGCGCGCCATGGAGGGCACGGGCTTCCTCGGCCAGGCCGCCGAGAACGTCTACCACCTCGAAAAGGACGACTACTACCTGGTCGGCACCTCCGAGGTCCCGCTCGCCGCGTACCACATGGACGAGATCGTGGACGCGGCCAAGCTGCCGCTGCGCTACGCCGGTTTCTCCCCGTGCTTCCGCCGCGAGGCCGGCACGTACGGCAAGGACACCCGCGGCATCTTCCGGGTCCACCAGTTCGACAAGGTGGAGATGTTCTCCTACGTCGCGCCGCAGGACGCGCAGGCCGAGCACCAGCGGCTGCTGGACTGGGAGAAGCAGTGGCTGACGTCCCTGGAGCTGCCGTTCCAGGTCATCGACGTCGCCACCGGTGACCTCGGCGCCTCGGCCTCCCGCAAGTTCGACTGCGAGGCCTGGATCCCGACCCAGGGCAAGTACCGCGAGCTGACCTCGGCCTCGAACTGCGACGAGTTCCAGGCCCGCCGGCTGTCGGTCCGGATGCGCGAGACCGTCGACGGCAAGCCGAAGACCCAGCCGCTCGCGACGCTCAACGGCACGCTCTGCGCCGTACCGCGCACGATCGTGGCGATCTTCGAGAACCACCAGCAGGCGGACGGCTCCGTGCGCGTCCCCGAGGTGCTCCGCCCCTACCTGGGCGGACGGGAGATCCTGGAGCCCGTCGCCAAGTGAGCCCCTCAGCTCCGGCCGGCTCCGCGCTGCCGTACAAGCTCATCGCGACGGACCTCGACGGAACGCTGCTGCGCCCGGACGAGACCATCTCCGGGCGCACCCGCCGGGCGCTCGCCGCGGCCACCGCGGCGGGCGCGGCGCATATCGTCGTCACCGGCCGTTCGGTGCCCTGGACCCGGTACATCCTCGAAGGCCTGGACTACCACGGCCTCGCGGTGTGCGGCCAGGGCGGGCAGGTCTACCACGCCGGTGAGCAGCGGCTGCTGACGTCGGTGACCCTCGACCGCCAGCTGGCCGGTCTCGCGGTGTCCAAGATCGAGGCAGAGGTCGGCCCGCTGTACCTGGCCGCGAGCCGGGACGGTCTGGAGGGCGAGGTGCTGGTCGGCCCCGGCTACCGCATCCAGGGAGGCCCGCTGCCGGCCGTCCCGATAAGCGACCCCGGCGAGCTGTGGGCCGCCCCGCTGAACAAGGTCTACCTCCAGCACCCCACGCTGGACGACGATGCGCTGGCGGGCGTCGCACGCCAGGTCGCCGGTGATCTGGTGGGCGTGACGATGGCCGGCGCGGGCATCGTCGAACTGCTGCCGCTGGGCCTGTCCAAGGCCACCGGCCTCTCACTGGCCGCCCGCCGCCTGGGCATCACTGCCAAGGAGACCGTGGCCTTCGGCGATATGCCCAACGACATCCCGATGTTCGCCTGGGCCGCCCACGGCGTCGCAATGGCCAACGCCCATGACGAACTGAAGGCCGTCGCGGACGAGGTGACGGCCTCCAACGCGGAGGACGGGATCGCGGTGGTGTTGGAGCGGGTTTACGGGGGTTGAGGGGGCGCTGGGGCTTGAGGGGCTTGCGGGGCTTCAAGGGGGCGCGGGGCTCAAGGGAGTCGCGGGGCCTCAAGGGGGCGCGGGGGCCTCGAGGGGGTCGCGGGGGCGCAAGGGAGAGTCGCGGGCGTGGCTTGTGAGGCCCCCGGAATATCGCCCCCTGCCCCGACGTTGTGGCCCCGCAGGGGGCCCTCGCGTCCCCTACGGGATGTGTTCGCTTACGCCCTAGGGGTCGCCCGCGGCGTCGACCTCGGGGTTCGCTTCGGGCTCCTCCCCGGGCTCCTCCCCGGGGTCCTCCTTGGGTACGGCCCCCGCCGGGGTCAGCGGCCAGGCCGCGAAACCCATGATCAGCGCGATGGCGTGGCCGAAGTCGGTGAAGGTCGCGCCGGTCGTCAGCGGAATGCCGAAGAAGACCAGCACCCCGACCAGGTAGACGTAGCGCCAGGGCGGGCACAGCCGGTACGTCAGCACGCCGGCCGACGCCGCCAGCCCGTAGGAGACGCCGATGTCGACGACATGGGTCATCGAGCGCGGCAGATGGTGGCCCTCGATGGCCAGCAGTACGAGCTCCTGGCTGGCCAGGGTGGCCGCGATATGCGCGCCGCCGACGGTCAGCAGCCAGCGCCAAGTCCCCACCCACCGCTCCACGTTGGCGTGCAGCAGCTCGAACATCACCGCGTAGAGCAGGAACGACTCGGGCCGCTCGATCCAGAAGCCGCTGATGAGCAGCGAGGGCAGCGGATGCTCGTTCAGCTCGTGGATATTGCTGCTGGTGCGGTGGACGAGGAACTGCTCCAGCCCCTCGGAGGCGGAGGCGATCACGAGGCTGGTGACGCCGATGACCAGCAGCCAGATGTGGGTGCCGGGACTCGTCCGCACCCAGGCCCGCACCCAGGCCACGGGGTCGCGGCCGGACCGCCACGAGCGGCCGTCCCGCGGTGGCTCCATCAACGCTCTCATCGCATGTGAGGCTAGCGCGTGCGGGGGCGCGGCGGCGGGGCGCGCGGTGGGCTATACGGGCGCCGTGCGGGGCTGATGACGGTGACCGTGCGGGCCCATCACGGTGACGTACAGAGCTGATCACGGTGGTCATGCAGAGCTGATCACGGTGACCGTACAGAGCCGATCACGGTGGTCGTGCAGAGCCGATCACGGTGATTGCGGTCGCAGCGGGTGACGGCGCAGCGTCACCGACGCACCACAATCGGCCACTGGACGGCAGCATCGCGTCAAACAGTGTCCACAACTCGTCAATGAGGCGTCAGCAACTGGCGGAGGGGTCCGTTCCCCGGGCATAGCGTCGTCAGAGCCGAGCCCCGGCGTATGCGTCATCCACTGGTCCGGGGCCGCCGATGTCCTGTTCGAGGAGCAACGCCGTGTCCCACCTTCTGTACGCGGAAGATCCCGAGCCTTCTGAACGCGTCCCGGCCGGGCCTCTGTTCGTCCCCGTCCGGTCGGGCCCCGCGGGCTGCACCGCCCGCCTGTTCCGCACCCCGCTCGGCGGCCGTACCGCCGTCGGCTTCACCTCCGCCCAGCGGCTGACCGCGGCCCTGGGCGGCGGCCAGCCCTGGGTCAGGCTCTCCGAGCCCGCGCTGCGTGCGCTGGCCGAGCCCGTCGGTGCGACCGTGCTGACCGTCGACCCCAGGCTCGCCCCTGAGGTTTCCCGTATGCCGCGTACGCACCACCACCTACGGGCCGTCTGAGGGAGGGGCGCCACATGAGTCACAGCACACTGCCCCGGACCGCGCACGAAGCCGCCGATCCGTCGGCGACCGCCGTTCCGTCGTCGCCTGCCGTCTCGTCGTCGACCGCCGTGCCGTCGTCGGCCGGAGTCGTGGCGGCGACGCCCGCGCCGCCTGCCGTCGCCCTGCCGGACGCCCTGCCGAACGCCCTGCGCACGCCACCGCACGACGAGCCATCGGCCGGCCACCAGCCGACGGACGACCACGAGCCGCTCTCCATCTGGCCCGCGTCCACGGCACCGCTGCGCCAGCACGACCTCGCCGTGGGCGGCGTCCCGCTCACCGAGCTGGCCGACCGCTTCGGCACCCCCGCCTACGTCCTGGACGAGGACGAGGTACGCCACCGCTGCCGCGCCTACCTACGGGACTTCCCTGACACCGACGTCTACTACGCGGCCAAGGCGTTCCTGTGCCGCGCCATGGTCCACTGGGTGCACGAGGAGGGCCTCGGCCTGGACGTCTGCTCCGCCGGCGAGCTGGAACTGGCCGTCACCACCGGCTTCCCGCCCGAGCGGATCGTGCTGCACGGCAACGCCAAGAGCCCGGCCGATCTGCAGGCCGCACTGCGGCTCGGCGTCGGGCGGATCGTCATCGACTCCACGTCGGAGATCGCCCGACTGGCCGCCGCGGTCCCGGCGGGCGCCCGGCAGAAGGTGCTGATCAGGGTCGTGCCCGGGATCGCCGCGGGCGGCCACGCCAAGATCCGTACCGGGACCGACGACCAGAAGTTCGGGCTGTCGATCGCCGACGGTTCCGCACTGCACGCCATCACCCGGGTGCTCAGCCAGCCGCGCCTCCAACTGGTCGGGCTGCACTGCCACTTGGGCTCGCAGATCACCACCGTCAAGCCGTATCTGTCGGCGGTACGGCGACTGGTCGGCCTGCTCGCGCGGATCCGTGAGCAGCACGACATCACCCTCCCCGAACTGGACCTCGGCGGTGGCCACGGCGTCGCCTACCGCCCCGGCGAGCCCGCGCTCGACACCGCGGCGCTGGGCGCCAAGCTCCGCGCGGAGCTGGCCGGAGGCTGCGCGGCGGCCGGGCTGCCGGTGCCCCGGCTCGCCGTCGAGCCCGGCCGCGCCATCGCGGGTCCCGCCGGCGTCGTCCTCTACCGGGTGCTGTCCGTCAAACGGACCGGCACGCACACGTTCGTGGCGGTCGACGGCGGGATGAGCGACAACCCGCGGCCCGCGCTGTACGGGGTGCGCTATGCGCCCCGGCTGGTCGGGCGCGGCTCGCTCGCCGCGCCGGAGCCGGTCACCGTCGTCGGCCGGCACTGCGAAGCCGGCGATGTGCTCGCCACGGACGTCCAGCTCCCGGGCGACATCCGCCCCGGCGACCTGCTGGCGGTGCCCGTCGCCGGCGCGTACCACCTCTCCATGGCCTCCGGTTACAACCTCGTCGGCCGTCCACCGGTCATCGCGGTCGCCGACGGCCACGCCCGCGTTCTCGTACGGCGGGAATCCCTGGCGGACATTCAGGGGCGGGACATCGGGCTGTAGTTGCAGCTGTAAGTGCAGTGCACCTGTAAGGGGCAGGGGTGGGGCTCCTCGGGGTGGCCGTGTGCGGTCGCCCTCCAGAGCCCCACCCCACATTTCCATGTATGATGAATCCATCAGTTGTAGGATGACCGGGCAACCGTGGGGCGAAGCAACCGGAGCAACCGGAGCAACTGGAGCAACGCGGGCGGGCCAAGCAACCCAGGCAACCGAACGGAACAGAACAGAACGGAACGGGCAGACGGACATGGCACTGCAGGCAGCGGGGCGGCAATCCCTGGTGGACACCGTTGTCGAGGCCCTGCGGTCCCAGCTGACGGCCGGGGAGTGGCAGGTCGGGGCCCGTATCCCCACCGAGCACGCGCTCGCCGAGCAGCTCCAGGTCGGCCGTAACACCGTCCGCGAGGCCGTGCGGGTGCTCGTACACGCCGGAATGCTGCGTTCACGGCAGGGCGAGGGCACCTTTGTCGTCTCCACCACCGATCCGGGCGACCTCATGCGCAGCGTCCAACGGGCCGGTATCCGTGACGTCCTGGAGCTGCGGATCGCGCTGGAGGCGGAGGCCGCCCGGCTGGCCGCGCTGCGGCACCGGCCGGCCGACCTGGAGCGGATGCGGGCCGCCCTGGACGCCCAGGCGGAGTTGTCGGACGCGGACGGCCAGCCCGAATCCGGCAGCCTGGAGCTCTACGCCGATCATGACGTCGCCTTCCACACGGCCGTCGTCGAGGCCGCGCACAACGCCGCGCTGACCGCCACCTACGGCTGGTTCAGCAGCTCGGTACGGGAGGCGCTGGTCAACGGGCTCGGCGACCAGGAGATGCCGAAGATCGCGCACGGGGACCACCGCGCCGTCATGGAGGCGATCGCGGCGGGCGACCCGGAGGCCGCTGAGCGCGCCACCCGCGAACTGCTGGAGAGGCCGAAGCGGGCCGTGGAGGCCCTGCTGGCCGACGACTCGCTCCTCTGAGGATCTTCCTCTGCAGATCCTCCTTCCTTCCCTCCTTCCTTTCCTCCTTCCTTCCCTTTGCGCAACAGACTCTTGGCGAGGTACGCACGCATGTCAGGGCCCAGGTCCAAGGCACCCTTGATCGACGCCGAGCAGGACCTGGTCGTGGCACCGCCCGTCGCCACGGCCCGCCTACGGCTGCGGACGGTTCACCCGGCGCTGGTCCTGGCCGGAATCGTCCTCGCCGCGCTCAACATGCGGGCGGCGCTGGCCGGGGTCTCGCCGCTGCTCGGTGAGATCGGTGCGCACTTCCATCTGGCCGCGACCGCCAGCAGCCTGGTGACCACCATCCCGCTGATCTTCATGGGTCTGGGCTCGATCGTCGCGCCGAAGCTGGCGCGACGCTGGGGCACCGAAGCGGTGCTGTGCGCGGCGCTGGTGGCGCTGTGTGGCGGCATCGTGCTGCGGATCGCGCCTCCCGTGGCGGCGCTGTTCGCCGGGTGTGCGGTGGTCGGCGCCTCCATAGCCCTGCTGAACGTACTGATGCCGGGCCTGATCAAGCGGGACTTCCCGGATCGGGCGGCTGGAATGACGGCGCTGTATTCGACGGCGATGATCCTGGGCGCGACGGTCTCCGCCGCCTCCGCGGTCCCGTTGGAGAACGCGTTCGGCGGCTGGCAGGGCTCGCTGGTCTCCTGGTCGCTGCTGGCCGCCGTCGCCGCGGCCGTCTGGCTCCCGCAGGCGGTCATGACCCGCCGTGGCACCCGGCACGGCGCGGCCGCGGCCACTCCCGTGCACCCGGCCGAGGATGGTCCGCGGCTCAGCCGCTCGCCGCTGGCCTGGCAGGTCACGCTCTTCATGGGCTCGCAGTCGCTGATCGCGTACGTGATCATCGCCTGGATGCCGACCGTCTTCACCGACCACGGCATGGGCAGGGGTGAGGCGGGCCTGGTCTTCGCCTTCAGCACGCTGGTGCAGATGGTCGGTTCGTTCGTGGTGCCGATGCTCGCGGGCCGGATGCGGCGGCAGCGGCTGCTGGGTGTGGCCGTGTCCGCGCTGATGGCCTGTGGGGTCACCGGTCTGCTGCTGGCACCCGTGGCGGGCGCCTGGCTGTGGGCCGCGCTGCTGGGCACCGGACAGGGCGGCGCGCTGGGGCTGGCCCTGACGATGATGGTGCTGCGCTCCGGCGACGCGCACACCGCCGCCCGGCTCTCCGGGATGGCCCAGACCGGGGGCTACCTCCTGGCCGCCGCCGGCCCGCTGGCTCTCGGCGCGGTCCACCAGGTCACGGGCGGCTGGACGGTCCCCCTGGTGCTGTTGCTCGGCGTCTGCGCGGGGCTGGCCCTGCTGGGCATGGGCGCGGGGCGCGACCGACGCATCGGGGACGCGGGCGATGCGGGCGATGCGAGCGGGACCGGTACGACGGGCTACGCGGGGCACGGGGCTGGCACGGCGGACGACGGACACGAGGCCGACACGACGGGCGAGGAGCACGGGGCCGACACGGCGGGCACAGCGGGCAGGGCGTAGGTCCGACGGACACAGCCGACGAGGCGCAGGCCCGGTGGGCACAGCCGACAAGGCGCCGGCCCGGTAGGCGCAGTCGGCAGGGCACAGGCCCGGTGGCAGCGCGCATGGTCGCTCCGCCGCCTCGGGGCCCGCTGACCGGCACCGATGTGGGTACTGCATGACGAGGCGGTGAACGATCTCCGCCGTCGGCAACGATCCGGGAGTGCCCACGCCGCGCCCGTACGGTCTTGGCCTACCGTGCCCCCATGAGCGATGTTCAGCCCACCGTTCGCCGGCCAGGACCGCGGTTCTCCCGCATCGGCTGGCTCATCGTCGTTGCCGTCCTGGCCGTCCTGGTCCTCCTTGCCGTGCTGATCCTGCCGCGGTTGCTGCGCGGGCCGGGGGGCGAGGAGAAACTGACCGTGCCGGAGGGGCAGCGGGCCGCCCAGATCTACGCCGCCGCCGACAAGGCGCTGCATCTAGCCAGCGGCTCCACCGCGAAGGCCGCCAAGAGCGCCCGGCTCCCGCTGCCCGACGAGGCCAAGGGCAATCCTGAGGGCTATCTCTTCCCGGCGACCTATCCGATCCGCCCGGACACCACACCGGCATCGCTGCTCTCGTACATGGTCAAGACCGCCAATCAGCGGCTCGCCGCCGACAAGATCACCTCCTACCGTACGGTCGTGATCGCCAGCATCGTGCAGGCCGAGGCCGACCGGCCGGCCGATATGGGCAAGGTCGCCCGGGTCATCGACAACCGGCTCGCCCGGCACATGCCGCTGCAGATGGATTCGACGATCAACTACGCGCTGGGCCGCAGCACGCTCAACACCAGCCACGCCGACACCAAGACCGACAGCCCGTACAACACCTACAAGAACGAGGGCCTGCCGCCCACCCCGATCGACAACCCCGGTGCGGACGCGCTGAAGGCGGCCGGCGCGCCGCCCGCGGGCGACTGGCTGTACTTCGTCACCGTCAAGCCGGGCGACACCCGCTTCACCGCCGACTACCAGGAGCATCTGCGGAACGTCCGGGAGTTCAACGCCCTGCAGAAGAACGGCGGTAGTGGCGGTAATGGCGGTAGTGGCGGTGGCGCGTAGGGCGGCGTCGGGCCCTCCCTACTCCTCGCCCGCCAGGGTCAGCGCCTTGAGCCGACGGCTCGCGTACCAGGTCGCGGCGACCGTGAGGGCCACCAACAGGCCTATGGCGAGGGGCAGTTGGACGTCGGAGGTGATCGCGCCCGCTGCGGCCGTCTTCTGGCCGACCGCCAGCGCCCACTGCTGGATGCTGAGGGTCTTCGCGCCCGGGACGAGGGTGCCGACGAGGGCCTCCCAGACCAGGGCGTAGACCAGGCCGAAGACCACGGCGTGCCGAGTGACCGTGCCGAAGAGCAGGAAGAGGGCGCTGTAGGCGACCGAGGCGACGGCCGCCGCCACCGCGTACCCCACCGCTATCTGCTGGCTGTTGCCGTTGAGGAGGAAGCCGGCGAGCAGGACGGGGAGGGCGGAGAAGGCGACGGTGACGCCTATCGCGACCAGGAGTTTGGTGAAGATGATCGTCGGCCGGGGCACCGGCTTGGCCAGGAGGTAG
>NZ_JBSFYC010000056.1:0-51952 GCF_053595675.1 Streptomyces sp. NPDC002446
AGGCGGCGCTGGTGGCGCTGCCGGTGGTCGCGGAGTGCGTGGACGCGGAACGCATCGGCTCTCCCAACGTCGTCGTGGCATAGGCATTGCCGAGGCCGCTCAGGCGTTACGCGTCGCCGCCGGCCTCACCGGCTTCGGCGGCCGCGACGTCCAGGAGCTGGTAGCGGTCGATCGCCTGCTTCAGCAGCGAACGGTCGACCTTGCCCTCCTTGGCGAGCTCGGTGAGCACGCTCAGGACGATCGACTGCGCGTCGATGTGGAAGAAGCGACGGGCCGCGCCACGGGTGTCCGCGAAGCCGAAGCCGTCGGCGCCCAGCGACTGGTACGTGCCGGGAACCCAGCGCGAGATCTGGTCCGGGACGGAGCGCATCCAGTCCGACACCGCGACCTTCGGACCCTCGGCGCCCTGGAGCTTCTGCGTCACGTACGGGACGCGCTGCTCCTCCTCGGGGTGCAGAAGGTTGTGCTCCTCGACGTCGACGGCCTCGCGGCGCAGTTCGTTCCAGGAGGTCGCCGACCAGACGTCCGCCTTGACGTTCCACTCGTCGGCGAGGATCTGCTGGGCCTCGATCGCCCACGGCACCGCGACACCCGACGCGAGGATCTGGGCGGAGTGCTCGCCCTTCTCGCCGGCCTTGACGCGGTGCAGACCCTTGAGGATGCCCTCGACATCGACGTCGGCCGGCTCCGCGGGGTGCTGGATCGGCTCGTTGTAGACGGTGAGGTAGTAGAAGACGTCCTCGGCGTTCTCGCCGTACATCCGCCGCAGACCGTCCTTGACGATGTGCGCGATCTCGTAGCCGTAGGCCGGGTCGTAGGCGACACAGGCCGGGTTGGTCGAGGCCAGCAGCTGGGAGTGGCCGTCGGCGTGCTGCAGACCCTCACCGGTCAGCGTCGTACGGCCGGCGGTCGCACCGAGCACGAAGCCCCGCGCGAGCTGGTCGGCCATCTGCCAGAACTGGTCACCGGTGCGCTGGAACCCGAACATCGAGTAGAAGACGTAGACCGGGATCAGCGGCTCGCCGTGCGTGGCATAGGCGGAGCCCGCCGCGATCAGCGAGGCCGTGCAGCCCGCCTCGGTGATGCCGTCGTGCAGCATCTGACCGGTCGGCGACTCCTTGTACGCCAGGAGCAGATCGCGGTCGACCGCCTCGTACTGCTGGCCCAGCGGGTTGTAGATCTTGGCCGACGGGAAGAACGCGTCCATACCGAAGGTGCGGTACTCGTCCGGCGCGATCGGCACAAAGCGCTTGCCGATCTCCTTGTCCCGCATGAGGTCCTTCAGGACCCGCACGAACGCCATGGTCGTGGCGATCTTCTGCTGGCCCGAGCCCTTCTTGGCCCCCGCGTACGCCTTGTCGTCCGGCAGCGGCAGCGGCTTGGCGCGCACGACACGGGTCGGCACATAGCCGCCCAGCGCCTTGCGGCGGTCGTGCATGTACTGGATCTCTTCGGAGTTGCGGCCCGGGTGGTAGTACGGCGGCAGGCCGTCCTCCAGGTCCTTGTCCGGGATCGGCAGGTGCAGCCGGTCGCGGAAGCCCTTGAGGTCCTCGACCGTCAGCTTCTTCATCTGGTGGGTCGCGTTGCGGCCCTCGAAGTTCGGGCCGAGCGTCCAGCCCTTGACGGTCTGCGCGAGGATCACGGTCGGCTGGCCCTTGTGCGCCTTGGCCGCCGCATACGCCGCGTAGATCTTCTTGTGGTCGTGGCCGCCGCGCCCCAGATGCAGGATCTGGTCGTCGCTCATGTTCTCGACCATCGCGCGCAGGCGGTGGTCGTCACCGAAGAAGTGCTCGCGGATGTACGCACCGGTCTCGGTGGCGTAGGTCTGGAACTGGCCGTCGGGCGTGCTGTTGAGCTTGTTGACCAGGATGCCGTCGCGGTCCTGCGCGAGCAGCGGGTCCCAGCTGCGGTCCCACACCAGCTTGATGACGTTCCAGCCGGCACCGCGGAACTGCGACTCCAGCTCCTGCATGATCTTGCCGTTGCCGCGGACCGGGCCGTCCAGGCGCTGCAGGTTGCAGTTGACGACGAAGGTCAGGTTGTCCAGGCCCTCACGGGCGGCGATGGACAGCTGGCCGAGCGACTCGGGCTCGTCCATCTCGCCGTCGCCGAGGTAGGCCCATACGTGCGACTTGGAGGTGTCGGCGATGCCGCGGGCCTCCATGTAGCGGTTCATCCGGGCCTGGTAGATCGCGCCGAGCGGGCCGAGGCCCATCGAGACGGTCGGGAACTCCCAGAAGTCCGGCATCAGCCGCGGGTGCGGGTAGCTGGACAGGCCGTTGGGGGCCTTGGACTTCTCCTGGCGGAAGGCGTCGAGCTGCGCCTCGTTCAGTCGGTCCAGGAGGAAGGCGCGGGCGTAGACACCGGGCGAGGCGTGGCCCTGGAAGAAGATCTGGTCGCCGCCGTCGCCCTCGTCCTTGCCCCGGAAGAAGTGGTTGAAGCCCACGTCGTAGAGGGAGGCGGAGGAAGCGAAGGTGGCGATGTGACCGCCGACGCCGATACCCGGACGCTGGGCGCGGGAGACCATGACGGCGGCGTTCCACCGGGTGGCGTTCAGGACCTTGCGTTCGATCTCCTCGTTGCCGGGGAAGAACGGCTCGTCCTTGGTCGCGATGGTGTTGACGTAGTCCGTGCTGCGCATCTCGGGCACGGCCACACGCTTCTCGCGGGCCCGCTCGATCAGCCGGAGCATGAGATAGCGGGCACGTTCCCGGCCTCGCTCGTCAACGGCAGCGTCGAGCGAGTCGAGCCATTCCTGGGTCTCTTCGGGATCGAAGTCCGGGACCTGGCTGGGAAGGCCGCCAATGATGATCGGGTTTCGATCGGATCCGGAAGCCACGCTGTTCCTTCGTGTTCGGGTCGTGTCGTGCTCTGCAGGTTTTCGATGCCGTGCACGGGACGAATGCTGTCTCTGCTTTGGTGTCGCGCCGTCTTCCATCGTGTACCGAGCCACAGGGATACGTCACCTCTACCGATGGGTAACCACCCGCAGAGAGAGGGCGCTGAAAAGGCCGGTTTCTCAGGTCGGCCAAATCGCAACCATACGCGCATGTCGAAAGTGCCCCGCGTACGGATGTGCGGTCCCCGAATGGCGGTCCCGAATGCCCCGGCCGCCCCCCGAAGGGACCAGTCGCGCGCGACTACCCGATATGCCCCGGAGAACGCTGTGGCGTGAATCACTTCAGCCTGTCCTGTTGGGGTCGCAGTTGCGGCGAGACGCCTCCAAACGTCACCGTTTCGGCGGTCTGGACCGCCGGGTACTTGCGCGATCCGCCCGGCCCGTGTGGACTACGCCCAATGCTCCGCGCACGCGCGGGGTCCCCGAGCATTTCCCGAAACATGACAGGAGGCAATCCGTGAGCGCGACCGCGGACCACGCGGAGGAGCGGACCAACCCTGCCGCCAGGCTGGGGTTCGAGCCCGGACAGGTGGTCCAGGAGATCGGCTACGACGACGACGTCGATCAGGATCTCCGCGAAGGCATTGAGACCGTGATCGGCCAGGATCTCGTCGACGAGGACTACGACGACGTCTGCGACGTCGTGCTGCTGTGGTTCCGCGACGAGGACGGCGACCTCACGGACGCTCTGGTGGACGCCATCGGCCTGATCGACGAGGGCGGGCAGATCTGGCTGCTGACCCCGAAGACCGGCCGTGACGGCTATGTCGAGCCGAGCGACATCAATGAGGCCGCGCAGACCGCGGGTCTGTCCCAGACCAAGAGCATCAACGCGGGCAAGGACTGGGCCGGCAGCCGGCTGGTCACGCCCAAGTCCAAGCGCTGAGCCGCACCCCCTCGACGTGCGCCGCCGAGCCCCCTCCGACCTGTTCCGGAGGGGGCTCCGCCCTGTTCCACAGGGGTTCCCCCGCCGCCCGCCCCGGCGCGTAGGGTTGGTCGCGTTCTGTTGAGCGTGAGCGGAAGGGAAGCACCCCATGGCGATCGAGGTCGGCACGAAGGCTCCGGATTTCGAGCTGAAGAACCAGCACGGCGAGCTGGTCAGGCTCTCCGACTTCCGCGGCGAGAAGGCCGTCGTCCTCCTCTTCTACCCGTTCGCCTTCACCGGTGTGTGCACCGGTGAGCTGTGCGCGCTCCGCGACGAGCTGCCGAAGTTCGTCAACGACGACGTCCAGCTGCTGGCCGTCTCCAACGACTCCCCCTTCTCGCTGCGCGTCTTCGCCGAGCAGGAGGGCCTGGAGTACCCGCTGCTGTCGGACTTCTGGCCGCACGGCGAGGCCTCGCGGGCGTACGGCGTCTTCGACGAGGAGAAGGGCTGCGCGGTGCGCGGCACGTTCATCATCGACAAGGAGGGCGTGGTGCGCTGGACGGTCGTCAACGGCCTGCCCGACGCCCGCGACCTGAACGACTACCTCAAGGCCCTCGGGACCCTCTGAGCCGCGCGGCGGACGCGCCGGCGCCCTGGCCGACATCCGCGGTGATCGGGGTGCGATAACTGCAATCGGCGGGAACCGGTCACTAGGATCAATTCGTTGATCCGATGCCATGCACGATGGGGGCGCACATCATGACGTACCCCTCGAATCTATGGGAGGACTCGTGGGAGTCAGCCTCAGCAAGGGCGGCAACGTCTCGCTGACGAAGGAAGCCCCCAATCTCACCGCTGTCATCGTCGGTCTGGGCTGGGACGCGCGTACCACCACCGGTACGGACTTCGACCTGGACGCCAGCGCCCTGCTGACGAACGACCAGGGCAAGGTGGCCAACGACCAGAACTTCGTGTTCTTCAACAACCTGAAGAGCCCGGAAGGTTCGGTCGAACACACCGGAGACAACATCACCGGTGAGGGCGAGGGCGACGATGAGCAGATCAAGGTGAACCTGGCCGCCGTGCCGGCCGATGTCGCCAAGATCGTCTTCCCGGTGTCGATCTACGACGCCGAGACCCGCCAGCAGAGCTTCGGCCAGGTCCGTAACGCGTTCATCCGCGTGGTCAACCAGGCCGACAACAATGAGCTGGCGCGCTACGACCTGAGCGAGGACGCCTCGACCGAGACCGCCATGGTCTTCGGCGAGCTGTACCGCAACGGCGCGGAGTGGAAGTTCCGGGCCATCGGCCAGGGCTACGCCTCGGGCCTGCGCGGTATCGCACAGGACTTCGGCGTCAACGTCTGATCGACCGGATCCGGGATCCGATCGACGGCATCCGGCCGGGCGGCGCTGCCACACTGCGTGCCCGCGCCGCAGAACAACCGTGTCCGGCGCCGTACGCCCCCGTCCGTGGGGAGTGCGGCGCCGGGCGCGCTTGAAGGGAGGCGGGCCGCACTCCGGCGCGGCCCGTACCGACACCGGGGAGGAAGCGCATGACCGTCACGCTCGCCAAGGGGGGCAATGTCTCCCTGTCCAAGGCCGCGCCGGATCTCACACAAATCATGGTCGGCCTGGGCTGGGACGCGCGGTCCACGACCGGAGCGCCGTTCGACCTCGATGCCAGCGCGCTGCTGTGCCGGTCGGGGCGGGTGCTGGGGGACGAGTACTTCGTCTTCTACAACAACCTCAAGAGCCCCGAGGGCTCCGTCGAGCACACCGGGGACAACCTCACCGGTGAGGGGGAGGGCGACGACGAGTCGCTCCTGGTGGACCTCTCCCAGGTGCCCGAGCAGGTCGACAAGATCGTTTTCCCGGTCTCGATCCATGACGCCGATCTTCGCGGGCAGAGCTTCGGCCAGGTCAGCAATGCCTTCATCCGCATCGTCAATCAGGCCGACGGCAGCGAACTCGCCCGTTACGACCTCAGCGAGGACGCCGCCGGCGAAACCGCGATGATCTTCGGCGAGGTGTACCGCTACCAGGGCGAATGGAAGTTCCGCGCGGTGGGCCAGGGGTACGCGTCGGGTCTGAGGGGCATCGCTCTAGACTTCGGGGTCAACGTTTCGTAAAGCGCCGCGCGCTGCGCGCGGGGGATCCCATACAGCGAGGGAATAGGTAGGCAGTGCTCCTGAAAACCTTTGGCTGGTCGTTCGCCGTCACGGTGCTCGGCCTCGCCTTGGCCGGCGTGCTCTGGGGGTGGCAAGGGCTCGCGATTGTCGGGATCCTGTCCATCCTGGAGATCTCGCTGTCGTTCGACAACGCCGTCATCAACGCAGGCATTCTGCGCAAGATGAACGCCTTCTGGCAGAAGATCTTTCTGACCATCGGCATCATCGTCGCGGTATTCGGCATGCGGCTGGTGTTCCCGGTCGTCATTGTCGCGATCACCGCGAAGATCGGGCCGATCGAAGCGGTCGATCTCGCCATCAACGACAAGGCGCATTACGAGGAACTGGTCACCAGCGCCCACCCGGCCATCGCGGCCTTCGGTGGAATGTTCCTGCTGATGATCTTCCTCGACTTCATCTTCGAGGAGCGCGACTACAAGTGGCTGGCGTGGATCGAGCGGCCGATGGCCAAACTGGGCAAGCTCGACACCCTGTCGATCATCATCTCGCTGGTGGTGCTGCTGGTGAGCGCCATGACGGTGGCCACCGACGTCGCGCACGGCGGCGGTGACAAGAGCGCCACGGTCCTGCTGTCCGGCGTCGCCGGCCTCATCACGTACCTCGTCGTCAGCGGTATCTCCGGCTACTTCGAGGGCAAGCTGGAGGAAGCGGAAGAGGAAGACGGCGAGGGGGCCGACGCGGCGGTGCCCGCGAAGAAGGGCAACGGCGCGGCCGTGGGCCTGGCCGGCAAGGCCGCGTTCTTCATGTTCCTCTACCTCGAGGTCATCGACGCGTCCTTCTCCTTCGACGGAGTCATCAGCGCCTTCGCCATCACCAACGACATCTTCGAGATGGCGCTGGGTCTGGGCATCGGCGCGATGTACATCCGTTCGCTGACGGTCTTCCTCGTCCGCAAGGGGACCCTCGACGAGTACGTCTACCTGGAGCACGGCGCGCACTACGCGATCGGCGCGCTCGCCGTCATCCTGCTCATCACGATCAAGTACGAGATCAGTGAGGTCATCACCGGCCTGGTCGGCGTCGTGCTGATCATCCTCTCGTACTGGTCCTCGGTGGTGAAGAACCGGCGGGACGGCAAACCGGGGGCCGAAGGCGGTGCGCCGTCGGAAGTCGCGTCCGGAGTGTGACGCGGCGCTGATTGAGGAACGCTCTCTGCGGGGCGGCCATGGGGTGCAGACCTCGGGCCGCCCCGCGGTAGTTGGGGCCGAACATTGGGGTGGGCAGGGTGTCGTTCCTGGGGAATCTGTGGCGCGGTGGCGCACACAAAATGGACTTCGACAGCGGTGGGGCGTCGTACGTCGTCGAGCTGACGAAACGCAATCCGGTCGTCTCGCTGACCAAACAGGGGGCGGCCACGGGGCATCTGCGGGTCAATCTGCACTGGCAGATGCGGACCTCGGACCTCCATGAGCGGGGCGGGCAGAACAGGGGCAGTCTGCTGCGTCACCCGGGCAAGCTGTTCAAGCCCGAGATCGTGCAGGCGCAGGGGCCGGCCGTGGTCAAGATCGACCTGGACCTGGCCTGCCTGTACGAGCTCAAGGACGGCACCAAGGGCGTGGTGCAGCCGCTGGGCAACTTCCTGGGCGATCTCAACGCCGCGCCCTTCGTGAAGCTCAGCGGCGACGACCGCTTCGGCTCCCCGTCCGGCGAGACGCTGTACATCAACATGGACCACCGCGACGAGATCAAACGGCTGCTGATCTTCGTGTACATCTACGACGGCACGCCCGCGTTCGACCGTACGCACGCGGTCGTGACGCTCTATCCGAGCAACGGCCCGCGGATGGAGATCAAGCTCGACGAACGGGCGCCACAGGCCCGCTCCTGCGCCATCTTCATGCTGGAGAACAACAAGGGCGAGCTGACGGTGCGCCGCGAGGTGAAGTACGTCTACGGCTTCCAGGCCGAGCTCGACCGGCTGTACGGCTGGGGTCTGCAGTGGGGGCGGGGGTACAAGTCGAAGGTGTGATCCGCCGGCCCGGGGCGCGCCGCCGTCGCGCCGCGCCCCCGCACCGGCCCGCCCCTAGCGGCGCTGGAACTGCGGCCCCTGGGGCGGCAGGACGAAGGACGGGTCCGGTACGAACGGCTGCTGCTGCATCGGATAGCCGTATGTCGCGGCCGGGTGCGGCGGTTGCTGCGGATAGCCGTACGCGGGCGGTGGCGGCTGAGGGGGCTGGTACTGGGGCGGCGGGCCCGGGTATCCGTAGGCGGGCTGTACGGGGGGCTGGGCCGGGGGCGGCGGAACGTTGGACGGATAGCCGTAGCCGCCGCTCGTCGGCGCGGGCGCCGAGGAGGCCGCGGCGGCCGGGGGCAGCGGTGCGGCCGAGAACGGCTCCGGCATCGCGTCCGGCACATGCTGGGTGGCGGCTTCGGGGTCCGGCGGTGCGGAGGTCTGCGGGTCCGCCGCGGAGGGCGGTCCGGAGGCCTCTTCGGGCCAGGTGCTCGGCGGCGGGGTCACCGACGCGGACGGCTCGCTCTGCGCGGGCGAGGGGAGCGCCTCGGTCGGCTCCGAGCCCGGCGTCGTCGCCGCAGGCGCCTCCGCGGCGGGCGAATCGGCGCTCGCGGCGGCCGCGTCCGGCTCCTCCACCGAGATCCCGAACTCGGTCGCCAGGCCGACCAGACCGCTCTCGTAGCCCTGCCCCAGGGCACGGAACTTCCAGCCCTCGCCGCGGCGGTACAACTCCCCGCAGATCAGGGCCGTCTCATCGCCGGTCTCGGGCACCACGTCGAAGACCGCGAGCGGCTCACCGTCGCTCTCCGCGGCGTCGTAGAGCAGGACCCGCAGGTCCGCTACGCCCGCGAAGACACCGCCGTCCGACGACGCGGCCAGTACGACCCGGTCGACCGACGGATCCAGCGTGGCCAGATCCGCCTCGATGGTGTCGGTCAGGCTGTCGGCGATCTGGGTCTTGGGCAGATGCCGGACCAGACCGCTGGGGTGCCGCGGCTGGTTGTAGAAGACGAAGTCCTCGTCGGAGCGCACGCGTCCCTCGGGTCCCACCAACAACGCCGAGGCATCGACATCAGGAACACCGGAGCCGGGCGTCCAGCGCAGGACCGCCCGGACAGCCGTGGCATCGAGGGGTACGTTCGACCCTTTCAGCATCGCGTGCGTCATGCCGCAATCCTGCCTTCCCTGAGGTCGCAGGGACAACGCGGGGCCCGGGAGCCGTGCGCGGGGAGGGACCGGGGACACCTGAACGCCTCGTGCGGGTTACGTGATTTTCACGCACGCGGGAACTATCCACACCCCCGCGCACGTACGATTACCGGCTGGATCCAGACAGCGAGACGCAGCGGGGGTGCCCGGTCCCGCACCTATACGGGGAGTTCTATGCGGCACTTTGGGCACCTTCCGCCCGACATCCGGAAGACACTGTTCCATCAGGAGCCGGTGGAGTTCACCGCCGACTCCCCGGCCCGCACGCTCGCGGTCGCCCTCGGCGCCACGCTCTACAGCCCCGCCACCCGCCCGCGGCTCGCGGCGGATGTCCTCAAGCAGGCCGGGCGTGGCGTGATGTCCATGGTGCTGTGCCTCGAAGATTCCATAGGGGACGGGGATGTCGAAGCCGGCGAGGAGAATCTCGTCCGGCAGTTCGGCCTCCTCGACGAGGCCGCCGACACGGGCGAGAACCTTCCGCTGCTGTTCATCCGCGTCCGCACGCCCGGCCAGATTCCGGATCTGGTGCGCCGCATGGGGCCGGCGGTGCGCAGGCTGTCTGGATTTGTACTTCCGAAGTTCACCGAAGAGCGTGGCGTCCCCTTCCTTGAGACGCTGGCGGCGACCGAGTCGGCCTGCGGTCGGCGGCTGTTCGCGATGCCGGTGCTGGAATCCCCGCAGCTGCTGCATCTGGAGAGCCGACCCGAGACCCTCCAGGGCATCGCCAGAGCCGTCGACAAGTACCGGGACCGGGTGCTTGCCCTGCGGCTCGGCGTCACGGACTTCTGTTCCGCCTACGGCCTGCGCAGAGCACCTGACATGACCGCGTACGACGTCCAGATCGTCGCCTCCGTGATCTCCGACGTGGTGAACGTGCTGGGCCGGGCGGACGGCACGGGCTTCACGGTCACCGGTCCGGTATGGGAGTACTTCCGGCTGCACGAGCGGATGTTCAAGCCACAGTTGCGGCGCAGCCCGTTCCTCGGACGCGCCGAGGAATTGCGTACAGCGCTCATCGAGCACGACATGGACGGACTGCTGCGCGAGATCGAACTGGACCGCGCCAACGGGCTGCAGGGCAAGACCTGCATCCACCCCTCGCATGTCGCGCCGGTGCACGCCCTCTCCGTCGTCAGCCATGAGGAGTTCAGCGACGCCGCGGACATCCTCCGGCCCGAGCGCGGCGACGGCGGGGTTCTGCGCTCCGCCTATACGAACAAGATGAACGAGGTGAAGCCGCACCGGGCCTGGGCCGAACGGACCCTGCTGCGCGCCGAGGCTTTCGGCGTCGCCCGGGAGGGCATCGGCTTCGTGGAACTGCTGACGGCGAGCCTGCCGCAGCCCTGAGATGCGGCGAACGACATGAACGGTACGACGGAGGAGACGAAACGCGTGGTGTGGACGGGAGAGTGGGTCGCCGGTCGGCTCGAGGTCTCGCTGAGCGGCGGGGACGAGCTGCCGGAACTGCTGGGGCTGGCGCTGCGCCGCAACCCCAAGCGGGCCCATCTGCTCGTGTCGAACGTGCTGGGCAAGCATGTGCCGCAGCGGCCGGGTGTGGTCCATCGCGCAGGCTTCGGGCTGGGGCGCCGGGTACGTGAGCTGCTGGGCGACGAGGCCGCCGCCCGCTCCGTCGTCCTGGGCTACGCCGAGACCGCCACCGGCCTGGGCCACTCCGTGGCGGACGGCCTGGCGCTCGCGCCGTATCTGCACTCCACCCGCCGACCGGTGGAGGGCGTGGCGCAGGTGGGCGGGTTCGAGGAGGAGCACAGCCACGCCACCTCGCATCTGCTGCTCCCGGAGGACCGCGAGCTCCTCGCCGGCGACGGGCCGCTGGTGCTCGTCGACGACGAGTTCTCCACCGGCCGGACCGTTCTGAACACCATCAAGGCGCTGCATGCGCACTTCCCGCGTGAGCGCTACGTCGTCGTCGCCCTGGTCGATATGCGCTCCGACGCGGACCGCAGCCATCTGGAGAAGTTCGCGGCGGAACTGGGCGCCCGCGTCGACCTCGTGGCGCTGGCCGCGGGCGGCGTACACCTGCCCGAGGGTGTCCTGGCCCGCGGTCAGGAACTCGTCGCCGAGCACGAGGCCCTCGCTTCGCGGGCGGCGGCGCCCGACGCCGGAAGCACGGCGGAGCCGGCCGGCGACCGCGGTGCGGACGTCGTACGGGTCGACCTCGACTGGCCCGCCGGGCTGCCCGACGGCGGGCGGCACGGCTTCACCCCCGCGCACCGCGAGCGCCTGGAGGCCCGGCTGCCCCATATGGCGGCCCGGATCGCGCGGCAGCTGGACGGCGCCCGCCGCGTCCTCGTCCTCGGCAACGAAGAGCTGATGTACGCGCCGCTGCGGATAGCCGAGGCCCTGGACGCCCTGGTGACCGGGGGAGCGGACGGCGCCGGTGCACCACGGACCGGTGAGCTGACCGAGCCGGCCGCGGGACCGGGGGTCTACTTCTCGACCACCACCCGGTCGCCCGTGCTCGCCCTGGACGACCCCGGCTACGCGATACGGACCCGGCTGTCCTTCCCCGCCCACGACCGGCCCGCCGACGGGCCGGGGGAGCGCTACGCCTACAACGTCGCGGCCGGCACCGATCCGGCACGCCGCTTCGACGCCATCGTCGCCGTCGTGGACTCGCACGGCGACCTCCCCGAACTGCATGCCGCCGATGGTCTGCTGGACCGTCTCACCCAGCACGCCGACCAGGTGCTGCTCGCCGTCATCCCCTCGTACGCCCCGCGACCTCAGGCCCCGTCGATGCCCCTCCCCGAGCCGCTGCGCGGCCCCGCCTTCTCCTCCTACGACGCCGACGAGGTCGGCTGGCTGCTGCAGGACCTGTCCGGCGTCACGCTGGAAGCGCCCACCGAGGAACGCGAAGAGGCGATCCAGCGCGGCGGCGCCCACTACGCCGAGTCGCTGCCGGTCGAGTACCAGCCGAGCGAGCAGTACCAGGCGCTGTTTCACAGTGCTCTGCAGGCGTCCGCCGCCCGGATCGCGCGCGCCGTCGGAACCGTCACCGAGACCGTGCTCGCCGAGCGGACTCAGCGCCCCGTGCTGGTGTCGCTGGCGCGGGCCGGCACTCCCGTCGGGGTGCTGATGCGCCGATGGGCGCAGCATGCACACGGTCTGGACCTGCCGCACTACGCGGTCTCCATCGTCCGCGGCCGGGGCATCGACACCACCGCGCTGCGCTGGCTGGCCGCCCATCACAACCCGGCGGACGTCGTGTTCGTGGACGGCTGGACCGGCAAGGGAGCCATCACCCGCGAACTCGCCAAGGCCCTGGAGGACTTCCCAGGCTTCGATCCCAGGATCGCCGTGCTCGCCGACCCCGGCGGCTGTGTCGAGACCTACGGCACCCGCGACGACTTCCTCATCCCGTCCGCCTGCCTCAACTCCACCGTCTCCGGCCTCATATCGCGCACGGTCCTGCGCGACGACCTCGTGGGCCCGGACGACTTCCACGGCGCGAAGTTCTACCGCGAGCTGGCCGCGACCGATGTGTCGCGCGCGTTCCTGGACGCGGTCAGCGCGCGCTTCGACGATGTCGCGGAGGAGGTCGCAGCGGAGGTGAGGGAACTGGCCGCCGCCGACCGGGCCCCCACCTGGGCGGGCTGGGCGGCCGTCGAGCGGATCAGTGAGGAGTACGGCATCCACGACATCAATCTCGTGAAGCCCGGTGTCGGCGAGACCACGCGCGTACTGCTGCGCCGGGTCCCCTGGAAGATCCTGGCCCGGCAGGACGCCGGTGCCGATCTTGATCATGTGCGCCTCCTGGCTGAACAACGGGGCGTGCCCGTCGAAGAGGTCGACGGACTTCCCTATACCTGTGTCGGGTTGATCCACCCCCGCTTCACGCGCGGGGCAACGGGTACTGACGGCAAGGCGGTGGCCTCCTGATGAGCACGATCGTCGCCAGCGACCTCGACCGCACCCTGATCTATTCGGCCGCCGCACTGGACCTCGCCATGCCGGACGCCGAGGCCCCCCGGCTGCTGTGCGTCGAGACCTATCAACGCAAGCCGCTGTCCTATATGACGGAGACGGCCGCCGGGCTGCTCGCCGAACTGGCCGGCAGCACCACCTTCGTGCCGACCACCACCCGCACCCGCGAGCAGTACGGACGCATTCATCTCCCCGGTCCCGCACCGGAGTTCGCGATCTGCGCCAACGGCGGCCATCTGCTCGTACGGGGCGAGTCGGACCCGGACTGGCAGCGCACGGTCGCCGAGCGGCTCTCCGCGCACTGCGCGCCCCTGGACGAGATCCGCGCGCACCTCGTCCGCACCGCCGATCCGGCCTGGCTGCTCAAGGAGCGCGTCGCCGAGGACCTCTTCGCCTATCTCGTCGTGGAGCGGCCGCTGCTGCCCGACACCTGGGTGAAGGACCTCGCCGGCTGGGCGGAGCAGCGCGGCTGGACCGTCTCCCTGCAGGGCCGCAAGATCTATGCCGTACCGCAGCCGCTGACGAAGAGCGCAGCCGTGGCGGAAGTCGCCCGCCGTACCGGGGTGTCGCAGATCCTCGCGGCCGGTGACTCCCTTCTCGATGCCGATCTGCTGCTGGCCGCGGACCACGGATGGCGGCCGGGACACGGCGAGCTGGCGGACTCCGGCTGGCAGGCCCCTCATGTCACGGCGCTCGACGAGCGGGGTGTCGCCGCCGGCGAGGAAATCGCGCGGGCCTTCATCCGCGGCGCCGCATCCCCGGGCCGCGCCGGCTGAGCCGGACCGAAACGAAGGCCACCACCGCCAGCGCGGCCGCCGCAAGGACCACCTGGGAATAGACGTCGACAAAGCCCGTCACCTCCTCCCATCTCTCACCGAGCAGATAGCCGGCAAGAACGAAGACCGTGTTCCAGATCAGGCTGCCGAGGGTGGTCAGGGTGACGAAGAGCGGTATCGGCATGCGCTCGATGCCGGCCGGTATCGAGATGAGGCTGCGGAAGAGGGGAATCATCCGGCCGAAGAACACCGCCTTCGTCCCGTGCCGCTGGAACCAGTGCTCCGTCTTCTCGATGTCGGAGACCTTGACCAGCGGCAGCTTCGCGGCGATCGCGACCGTGCGCTCGCGCCCGAGCAGCGCGCCCACGCCGTACAGCGCCAGCGCGCCGGTCACCGAGCCGAGGGTCGTCCACGCCAGCGCGGAGGACAGATACATACTGCCGCGGCCGGCCGCGAAGCCTGCCAGCGGCAGGATCACCTCGCTCGGCAGCGGCGGGAAGAGATTCTCTGCGGCGATCGCCAGCCCCGCGCCGGGCGCGCCGAGCGCGTCCATGAGGTCGGTGATCCAGCCGGGTGGGGTGTTTCCGATGCTCTCGATCATGTTTTCAACGCTATGAATTTCCGTCCTCCCGCACATTGCGGAAGACCGCACAGAAGACTGCGGTTTTCCGCAGTGCGCGAGGGCGAGCGGTGCGGCTAGCGTTTTGATCATGTTGGGAATTGCACGGCGCGGACTGCGTCTGGCGACAGGGCTGATGCTGGGTGCGGTGATGTCCGCGGCCGAGCTCCCCTTCGTCGTGCTCTCCGGCCTGTCCCTGCTGCTCGTGCTCGCCTGGCCGCGCGGCCGCCGCGCGGTCCTGGGGCCCGTGACAGCCGGCGGACGGGCCCTGACCGAAGCCAACCGGCGCCGCCTCCGCAGCTACATCACAACCGATACTTCCGACGACTACGCCGACCACCGCGCCCTGCAATATCTGTCGCTGCGCTGGTCGTTGGGCCTGCTGGGAGTCCTCGTCCTGAGCGCCGCGCTGATCGGAGCGGCGTACGGCATCTCCTGGATCTTCATCCTGTCGCTCAGAGACGTCCGCTACCCGGGCACCGTCCTGCTGTCGAGCGTCGGCGGCCTCTTCCTCCTCTTCCTCAGTCTGCAAGGGACATTCGGGGTGGCCAACCTCGAGACCAAGCTGGCGCGGCGCTACCTCGGCCCGAGCCATCAGGAGGAACTGGAGCGCCGCATCGAGCAGTTGGCGACCAGCCGCGCAGGGGTCGTCGCCGCGGTCAACGACGAGCGCCGGCGCATCGAGCGTGATCTGCACGACGGTGTGCAGCAGCGGCTGGTGGCGCTGGGCATGCTGCTCGGCCGTGCGCTGCGCAGCCAGGACCAGCGGCGTGCGGAGCAACTCCTGCGCCAAGCGCACGAAGAGAGCGGCCAGGCCCTGACCGAGCTGCGGGAAGTGGCATGGCGGATCTATCCGACGGTGCTGGACGAGGCGGGCCTGCGAGCGGCGCTGGAGACCGTCGCCGAGCGCTCGGCCATCCCCGTCCGGCTCGACTACGAACTCTCCGCCGAGCCCGAGACCGCCGTGGCGACGGTCGCCTACTTCGTGGTCTCCGAAGCCGTCACCAACGCCGTGAAGCACTCCGACGCCGGGCTGATAACGGTCCGCGTCGCCCGCGGCGAGGACCTTGTGCTCGTATGTATCGAGGACGACGGGCTGGGCGGCGCGGACTCCGGCGGCAGCGGCCTGTACGGGCTGGCGCGCCGGGTCGCCGCGATCGACGGCCGGTTGCGGGTGGACAGCCCGGCCGGCGGACCGACCATCATCACCGCGGAGCTGCCGTGCGCGTAGTGCTTGCCGACGATTCGACCCTGCTGCGGGAAGGCCTGGTGCGCCTCCTCGCCGAGGAGGGGCATGAGGTGGCCGCCGCGGTCGGTGACGCCGGTCAGCTGATCGCCGTGCTGGAGCGTGCGGCAGCGACGGAGCAGCAGCCCGACGCGGTGGTCGTGGACGTCCGTATGCCGCCCACGCACACCGATGAAGGGCTGCGGGCGGCGGTGCAGATCCGGGAGCGCTGGCCCGAGGTCGGTGTGCTCGTGCTCTCGCAGTACGTCGAGCGCCGCTATGCGACGGAGCTGCTGACCGAGGACAGCGAGGGGGTCGGCTATCTCCTCAAGGACCGGGTGGTCCAGGTGGACGAGTTCCTGGACGCGCTGGAGAGGGTGGGAGCGGGCCAGGCGGCCTTCGACCCCGAAGTGGTACGGCAGTTGCTGATGCGCACCCGTCGCTCGGATCCGCTGGGCACCCTCACCGCGCGCGAGCGGGAGGTGCTCGGTGAGATGGCGCAGGGCCACACCAATGCGGCGATCGCCGTCCGGCTGCACATCTCGCTGAGCGCCGTCGAGAAGCACGCCAACGCGATCTTCGACAAGCTCGGCCTGATCCGCGCATCCGGATACTCGCGCCGGGTCCTTGCGGTGTTGCGGTACTTGGGCACGTGACAGGAAGGGAGACGTGAGCGACGGCTCGTGGAGGGAGGGAAAAGGCGGCTGGTGGCGCGGTGGCTGGGCTAGTCTCGCCGAGGCGGTCGGCTGCACCGTCCGGTGATCGGCCGAGACCGCGATCCTTGATCAAGAGGAGAGCCAGTGGCTGAGTCCAAGAACACGCCGATCACGCCGGAGCTGTACGACTACGTACTCGCCCACAACCCGCCGTTGAATCCCGCGCAGCGGGACATCGTGGAACTCACCAAGCAGCAGTTTCCCGAGGCGGCGGGGATGCAGTCGGCGGAGGAACAGGGGCCGCTGCTCGCGTTCCTCGTGCGGCTGATCGGGGCGCGGCATGTCGTCGAGGTGGGGACGTTCACCGGCTACTCGACGCTGTCCATGGCCCAGGCGCTGCCTGCCGACGGCACGCTGATCGCCTGCGATGTGTCAGAGGAGTGGACGGCGTACGGCCGGGAGGCATGGGCGAGGGGCGGCGTTGCCGACCGTATCGACCTGCGGATCGCGCCCGCGCTGGAAACGCTGCGGGCGATGCCGAGCGAGCCGCATATCGATCTCGCCTATCTCGACGCGGACAAGGGGGGCTATATCGCCTATTGGGAAGAGCTGGTGCCTCGGCTGCGGACCGGGGGGGTGATCGTCGCGGACAATGTGCTCTACCACGGTGAGGTCGCCGACCCGGCGGCCACCGGGCCGGCACTGGCGATCAGGGCGTTCAATGATCACGTTGTGGCGGACCGGCGGATGGAGGCGGTGATGCTCACCGTGGCGGACGGCCTCACGCTGGCACGCAAGCGGTAGTGCCGTCTCATGCTGGCAGGCAAGCGGTAGCGGCGCTTTATGCAGCCGTGCAAGCGGTAGCGCCTCACGCTGGCACGCAAGCGCCGAGGCGACCGACAGGACGTACCCCAGTCTCCCGGCATGCTGTCCTGCGCCACGCTGTCCGGCCGTGGCTCAGCCGCAGCAGCCGCCTCCGCAGCAGCCGCCGCCCCCGCCCCCGCCGCCCCTGCCGCTCGGAGCGGGGGCGGTCGCGGAGCCGCCGACGGCGACCGTGGAGAGGAGCTTCGTGGTGTCCTCGTGGCCTTCGGGGCAGACGGCCGGGGCGGAGGACTCGGCCATGGGCCGGTTCAGCTCGAAGGTGGAGCCACAGGGGCGGCACCGGTATTCATAACGAGGCATGGTCACAGATTAGCCGTGGTGCTGATCAGCGCACGACGGTGCCGGGCGGCGCGCCCAGCATGCCCAGCTCCGCCCGGGTCGGTGCGCCCTCCCAGTCGCCGTGCGAGGCGGCCGCGAACGCTCCCGTGGTGACGGCGCGCTCCAGCCGCCCGGCCGGCCCTTCGCCGTCCAGCAGTGCCGAGAGATACCCCGCCACGAAGGCGTCACCGGCACCCACCGCGTCCACGGCCCGTACCGGTTTGGCGGGCTGATGCACACAGCCGTCGCGGGTGAAGACCGTCGCCCCGTCCGTGCCGAGTTTGACCACGACCTCGCCGACGCCCCGGTCCAGCAGAAGCCCGGCCCGGTCCGCGAGGCCCCCCGCGGCGCCCGCCTCCCCCGCGGCGCCCGCCTCCCGCGCGGCTCCCTCCGCACCGCCCGTCTCTCCCGCGGCGCCCGGCTCCACCGCTCTGCCCGCGCTTTCGGGCACTTCGGGCAGGCAGAGCGGCAGCTCGTCCTCGGAGGCGATCAGGACGTCCACGAAGGGCATCCACTCGCCCAGGACCGTGGCGGCCTCCTCGGCGGTCCACAGGCGTGCCCGGAAGTTGACATCGAGACAGACCAACGAACGGTGCTGACGCGCCAGTTGGAGGGCCCGGTGGGCCGCCGAGCGGGCTGTGGGACTCAGCGACGGGGTGATGCCCGTCAGGTGCAGGACGCGGGGTGGCGAGGCGGGGAAGGCATCGTCGATCACCCCCGCGGTGAGCCGTGAGCCGGCCGATCCCGCGCGGTAGTAGTGCACCCGGGTGATCTCGGGCAGCCGCGGCTCGAAGATCACCAGCCCGGTCGGGGCGCCGGGGTCGGTGGCGGCGCCGCAGACCTCGACGCCCTCGGCCCGCAGCGTACGCAGCACCAGCGCACCGGCCTCGTCGTCGCCGACCGCGCCCGCCCAGCAGACGTGGTGCCCGAGCCTGGCCAGTCCGATCGCGACATTGCTCTCCGCCCCGGCGACGGAGACCTGCATCGTGCCGCCGAGCCTCAGCGGGCCGCTGCCGCGCAGGGCGACCATGGTCTCGCCGAAGGTGAAGACCTCTGGGCGGCCCGGTCGCCCCGGGAGTCGGGAAGGGCCGGAGGCGCCCCGCGGAGGCCCGTCACCAGGGCGTTCCTCTCCGCCCCCGGTACCCTCCGCCGCCTGCCCCGTCACCGTGCGCACACCGCCTTGAACTCCGCCGCGCGCTTGCGCAGCTCGTCCAGATCGCCGCCGTCGGCCGCGTCCCCGACCAGCGGCGAGCCGACGCCCACGGCCACCGCTCCGGCGTCGAAGTACTCAGGGGCGAGGGCCGCGTCCACCCCGCCGACCGGCACGAACGGCAGCTCGGGAAACGGCGCGCGGAGCGCCCGCAGATACGCGGGCCCGCCGGCCGACGCCGGAAACAACTTCAGCGCGGACACGCCCAACGCCTCGGCCGTGATCACCTCGGACGGCGTCATCACCCCGGCGAGCGTCGGCAGCCCCTGCCGCACGGACTCCTCCAGGCCCGCGCCCAGCCCCGGCGTGACGATGAGGTTCGCCCCGGCCTCGGCGGCTCGCCGGGCATCGTCGCCGGTCAGGACGGATCCGGCGCCGAGCCAGGCCGCGTCGCCGAGCTCGGCACGGGCCCGCCGGATGACGCCGAGCGCGTCTCTCCCGCTGAGCGAGACCTCGATCAGTGGAAGGCCTGCCTCCGCAAGTGCCATGACCGTGCGGAAGGAAGCCTCCGCATCCCTGCCCCGGATGATGGTGACCAGCCGCTCGGTCCGGAGCGCTTCGCTGAAGTCCATGGCGTTTCCTGCTTTCTCCGCTCCCCGCCCGTGTGTGCCACGCGGGCGGGTCGTTCGGGCGCGCGGGTGGTGCCTTCGATTATTCCGGCCCGCTCGCAGCGGCGGGGCGCTTCGGCCCGGCCTCCGTCACCATTCGGCGAACGCCCCGTCCTCATGGCGCCACACCGGATTCCGCCAGGCGTGCCCCCGCGCGTCCGCCGCCCGTACGGCGGCCTCGTCCACCTCCACGCCGAGCCCGGGGCGTTCGGTCCGCAGCAGCGAGCCGCCATGGAAGCGGAACGGTTCCGGATCCGCGACATAGTCGAGCAGCTCGGCGCCCTGGTTGTAGTGGATCCCGATGGACTGCTCCTGGATGAGGAAGTTCGGTGTGGTGAAGGCGACTTGCAGGCTGGCGGCCAGCGCGACCGGGCCGAGCGGGCAGTGCGGGGCGAGCTGCGCCCCGTACGCCTCCGCCAGCGCGGCGATCCGGCGCAGCTCGGAGATCCCGCCCGCATGCGAGACATCGGGCTGGAGAATCGCGACGCCGGCCCGCAGCGGATCCAGGAACTCTCGCCGGGTGAAGAGACGTTCACCGAGTGCGATGGGGATGTTGGAGGCGTTCACGAGATCAGGGAGGGTCTGCATGTAGTCGCTGAGAACCGGCTCCTCGACGAACATCGGCGCGTGCTCGGCCAGCAGGGGGAGGAGCCTGCGGGCGTTGGCGGGGGAGACCCGGCCGTGGAAGTCGAGGCCGAAGTCCCGTTCCTCGCCGAGGACTTCGCGTGCGGTCTCGGCGCGGAGCAGGCATGCGCGTACCTCGGCGCGGGTCGCCACCGGGCTCATCCGGCCGCAGCCGTTCATCTTGACGGCCGTGAAGCCGGCCTCGATCTGCGCGGTGATCGCCTCGCGGACCGCCTGGGGTTCGTCGCCGCCGACCCATGCGTAGGCGCGGATCTTCTCGCGGACCGGTCCGCCCAGCAGCTGGTGGACGGGGATGCCGTGCCGCTTGCCCTTGATGTCCCACAGCGCCTGGTCCAGGCCGGCGACCGCGGACGACAGGACCGGCCCGCCCCGGTAGAAGCCGCCCTTGGTCATGACCTGCCAGTGATCCTCGATCCGCGCCGGATCCTGCCCCAGGAGGTACTCCGACAGCACGTCCACGGCCGCCCGGACCGGCTCCGCCCGCCCCTCGACCACCGGCTCCCCCCAGCCGACGAGCCCCTCATCGGTCTCCACCCGTACGAACATCCAGCGCGGCGGGGCGAGGAACGTCTCGATGCGGCTGATCTTCATGGGCCGGGACCGTCCTTTCGGCGTGCGCGCCGGGGCATGGGGCTGCGCGGCCTCGTACGCGGTGTGCGGGGACTCGTGCGCGCTCTGCGCGGACTACTGCCCGTGGGGCGCGCCGCCGTAACGGCCGGGCCGTCGGTTGCGGCTCCGGAAACGCACGCCTTACGGATGCTCCCGCGCCGATGCGTCCAGCAGCTCCAGCATCGCCATGTACGCGCCGTCGACGTCCCGGTTCCGCACGGCCTCGACGACCGCGGCGTGCACGGCATGGGCCTCCCCCCAGGCGCCGTCCTCGGCGGACACCGCCCGGTCGCGCTCGACCAGTACGGGCACGATCACCCGCCGCATTTGCGCGTAGAAGCGATTGTTCGACGCGATCAGCATCGCCGTGTGGAAGGCCGCGTCGGCCCGTATGAACAGCGCGGGTTCGCCGTCGGCCGCGGCCATCGTGCTCAGCGCCGCGTCCAGTGCCGCCAGGTCGTCATCGGTACGGCGCTCGGCGGCGAGCGCGGCCGCGGCGGGCTCGATGGAACGCCGCAGTTCGAGCACGTCGGCGAAGAAGTCCGAGGACACACCGGCCGCGAGCTTCCAGCGCAGCACGTCCGTGTCCAGGAGGTTCCACTCCTCCCGGGTGCGGACGAACGTGCCGCGGTGCTGATCGGTACCGAGGAGACCCTTGGTGGTCAGCACCTTGAACGCCTCGCGCAGTACGGTCTGGCTGACGTCCAGCTCCGCCATCAGCTCCGCGACGACCAGGGTTTCGCCCTCGCCGTAGGTGCCGTCGAGGATCCGCTCGGCCAGCGCTTCGACCGCCGCGCTCTGCACGCCGTGTCCCCCGGCTGAGGCGGCCTGCCCCGACCGTCCCATGGTGCTGCTCCCTGCTCCCCGAACCCGCGCTCCCCGCCCCTGCGCTCCCGATGGCCCCGAGCCTCCGCCCGCCGTGCACCACCCGCCGTGCACCATCCGCCGTGCACCATCCGCCGTGCACCATCCGCCGGGCAGCGGTCGTCAGGGCGTACCGAGCACCCCAATCCCACCTCGGTACGCCCTGACGTGTCCTTGCCCCGCCTACTTCTCCTTGCTGCCCGCGCCGCTCGCGCCGGTGCCTGCACCGCCGGTGCCGCTGCCTGTGCTCCGATGGGTGTTGGTGCTGGTACCGGGGCCGAGCGACCCACGTCCGGCATGCAGGGCGCCTTGCATCTTGTAGCGCGCCAACTGCCGTCCGGCCGTCATACCGGGTACCGGATGCATCTGCCCGCGGGCGAACTGTTCCGCTTCCTCCGGGTGCCGGGCGCGCCAGTACGGGTTGTCGTGCGGGAGGCCGCCACTGACCCGTCCGTACATCCCGAAGACCAGCAGCATCAGCCCGACCACGAAGCTGAACAGGACGTTCTGTATCCGGAAGGCGAGGAAATTCGCGTCCGTCTCCAGGAGCGCCAGGTTCACAAAGCCGCTCAGCAGGAAGAGACCGCCGAAGACGATGTTGAGGGTCGAGGCGAAGTTCCCGCCGATCACCATGCCGGTGAAGAGGATCGCCCCGACGATGACCGAGAGCACGCTCAGGGCGCCGTTGGTGTTCAGCCCGGCAACGGTGTCGCCGCCGGTGTCGAAGAAGCCGATGTTGTGGGTCAGTCCGAGGATGCCGAATGCGATCAGTACCAGGCCCATCAGCCCGGCGCCGATGCGGTAGACCGTGCTGAGTCCGTGGTCCACGGGCAGATGCTCGTCGAGCCGGGCGCGGTGGCGCCCCTTGCCCCGGTGGAACCGCCCCATGGGCCCGTGCAGGGTCTGGCCAGTAGCCCCAGTAGCCATGTCCGGCCTCCTTCGCGCAGATGTGCCGCCTGGGCCGTACTCAATCTCCAGGATCCGCCCACGGGCCGCTTCACGCCATTGCGCCGGAGAAACGGCCCCGGTGGACGGCCCCGGAGCCCGCCCCACGAGCAGCAGGCCCACCGCCGGCAGCCCCCAGCGACGAAGCCCGCCCACCGGCGCCGGCGGGATCACTGGCTCCACCGGTTCCGCCAGCGGCATCACTGGCTCCACCGGCTCCGGCAGCCTCAGCTGCTAGCGGTGCCCGCCCCGCCCCTGGCCTCCCGGATCTCCTGGACCACCCTGGCCGCCGCCTGCCGTACCGCTTCGGTCTCGGTCAGGAAGTGCCACCAGTCCGGATGCCGTCCCTCCAGGCTCGCGACGGCGCGATCGAGCCGCGCCACGGCGTCGTCCAGGGGGCGGGCATGCCGCGGATCGGGGGTGCTGCGCCCGGCCATCGCCAGCCGCTGTGCGTCGCGGATGGCGAAGCGTGTCCGCTCGACCTCCTTGTTGCGGTCGAACGACACCGCATCGAGCCGCTGCAGCCGGTCACCGGCCGCCGACACCGCCTCGTCGGTGGAGTCCAGCAGCGCACGTACGGTCGCCAGCAGGCTCGTGGCGTCCGCCCAGCGCTGCTCGTCACGCGCCTGCTGCGCCTCCCGCAGCTTGGCCTCGGCCTGCTGGACGGACTGCGCCGCCTGCTCCGGTACGTGCTGCAGGTCCTGCCAGCACGCCGCGCTGTAGCGCCGCCGCAGCTCGCTGAGGACCGGGGCGACCTTCCCGGCCCGCGTCGTGATCGCCTGCGCGCGCGTCCGCAGCGACACCAGCCGCTTGTCGGTCTCCGCCGCTCGCGCCGGCAGCCGCTCGGCCTCGGCCCGTATGCCCTCGGCCTTGCGCAGCACCTCGTCGGCGCGCCGGATCGTTTCCCGTACGCCGTGCTGCCCGGCGCCCTGATTGAGCTTGGTCAGCTCCGGACCGAGCGCCGCCAGCCGGGCCGCGAGGTCATCCGCCCGCAGCCGCTGTGCCCGCACCGCGTCCAGCGCGTTGCTCGCCGCCAGCAGCGCCTGCCGTGCCCGCTCCACAGCCGGGGCCAGCTGGGCCAGCTGGGTCTCGGCGGCCTGCAGCAGCGGCCCCAGCCCCTGTGCGAACCGGTCGAGGTCGCCCTTGACCCGGTCCAGCTCCTCCTTGGCCCGCGTCAGATCGGCCCGCGCCCGCGCCGCCGCGGCGCCGTCCAGGTCGTCACGGTCCAGATCGTGGGAGTCGACCGCGGTGATATAGCCGTGACTGACCTCGTCGATCCGCCGCCCGAAGCCCTCGTACTCCGCCGCGGCCCGCTGCGCCTGGGGCGAACTGTCCACGGCGGTGATCGTCTCTATGGAGATCCGCAGATCCCGGTGCGCGGTGTCCAGCTCGTAGAACGCCGCCGCCGCGGCATCCTTCGCGGCCTGGGCATCGGCCCGCTGGCTCTCCCCGCGCCCGAACCAGCGACGAGTCCCCCCACCGGCGAACGACATCGGCGCCAGCGCCACCAGCAACGGCAACGGCAGCAAGGCGAGCGCCACCACATCCCGGACCGGGCCCCCACGCACGCGACGGCGTTCTCGCTGCTCATGCGGCTGCGTGTGTGTCGCCGTCACTTCCCTCTCCTGATCGGATCGCCCCAGAACCGGATGTCATTCTCCCACTCACCGGAAACGAACACACCGGCCGGTAAGTTCGCGCTTCGCGCACTGGTTTGCAGTTCAGCCCCGATGGCAAGGTAGTCTGTCGGCTCGACCAGGGCGCATAGCTCAGCGGTAGAGCGCTGCTCTTACAAAGCAGATGTCGGCGGTTCAAATCCGTCTGTGCCCACACGTCAGAAGACCCCCTACTGATCATGGTAGGGGGTCTTTTTGCTCCGCTCGGCGCGCCACCGTCGCGGCAAGCCCGGCGTGCATTCGTGTGTCAGATGCAGGGGGAACTGCGGGAACTACGGCCACCGGCAGTGAGGCGGGCAGATCGGAGCTGAAGGTATGAACACCCAGCTCAGGTGACCAGCCCGGCCCTCCCGCTCCCTGAGCGGTTCCTGCCGTCCGGGTCGGTGCCGAGCAGTGGACGTGGACGGGCACAGTCAACGGGATGCGCGTAGGCGCATACTGGGGGCAATGACAAAGCCTGCTGCACCGAAGCGTCATCTGCCCACCAGCCCCTTCAAGGCCCCAGTCGCCTCGGCTCCGAAGCACTTCGCCGTGGGTGACCAGGTCACACACGACATGCACGGCCTCGGCCGGGTGATCGGTATCGAGGATGGAATCGCGGCGCTCGTGGATTTCGGCTCGGCGCAAATGCGGATCTTGAGCCCGTACGCCAAGATGACCAAGCTCTAGGACCGCCGTGCCCGGTCACGGCATGACAGGCCCCTTCAGGGACCTTTAACGAAAGGGAGACCTCTCATCGATCTGACGTCGCTGTTCTCCGCCCTGGAAGGGCAACCCCGCTGCTCCACCGCAGCATCGCCGCCTCCGGCGACGAACCCCTTCCAGGCCCCGGACTTCGGGGAAGACGAGACCTTCCTGCCCGAGGAGGTACAGGGGCCCGCCTCGTAATGCCTGGGCCCAGGGGCAGTGCCAGGCTGAGTGCGCTGAGCGCCAGGCCGCGGAGTGAACGTGCAGAGCGGATGCCACACGTTCGCATCCTGTTGTGCCCCCAGTGGTAGACCGTGAGGTCAGCGGCCCCCGACTCGTTTGAGTCGGGGGCCGTTTTTCGTGCTCGGAGGGCGCCGTCGGCTGTTGTCGGCGAGGGGCGGTGTGTATCGTCGCGAGTAATGGTGACTTGAAGTTTCAAGTAAGTGGTGGGGGATCGGGGAGTGGGTTTATGGCTGTGCGGCGGCTGAATCATGCGGTGCTGTATGTGCGGGATGTGGCGCGGTCCGTTGCCTTCTACGGTGCGGCGCTGGGGCTCGTGGTGGATGTGGAGATACCGGGGCGGGCCGCGTTTCTCAGTGCGTTCGGGTCGCTCAACGACCATGACCTGGGGCTGTTCGCGGTGGGGCCCAACGCGCCGGGGCCGGAGGACGGGCGCGTCGGGCTCTACCACCTGGCCTGGGAGGTGGGCACGCTCGGGGAACTCGTCGCGGCCGAGGCGCGGCTCGCGGAGTGCGGCGCGCTGGTCGGCTCCAGTGACCACCTCGTCTCCAAGTCCCTGTACGCCAAGGACCCGGACGGCAACGAGTTCGAGGTGATGTGGCGGGTCCCGCGGGAGGACTGGCCCGGGCCGGAGGAGGCGGACCGGCTGCGGCCGCTGGATCTGGCGGTGGCGCTGAGGCGCTGGGGGCCGGATCTGGTGACGGGCGCGGCGGCCGGGTCGGCCACCTGAGGGGCGGCCGGGACCCGTGCCGTGTCTCAGGAGGCCGACGTCGGCGCCGCCTGCTCCGCCGTCTTGGCCCTCTCGGCCGACTCCGCCCGCTTCGCCCAGCGCTTCTCCACGCCGCTCAGCCGCCAGTACGCCAGCGCCGCGGCCCACACCACCACGAACAGGCCGACGATGATGAAGCCGACGTTGTCGAGGTCGATGGCGGAGATCCAGCTGGTCACGGGGTCGCTGAGGGCGAGTTTGTCGTGCAGCACGGTCACCAGCTCGATGGTGCCGATGAAGAAGGCGACGGCGATCGACAGACCGGTGATGGTGAGGTTGTAGTAGACCTTGCGCACCGGGTTGGAGAACGCCCACTGGTAGGCGAAGTTCATGAAGGTGCCGTCGAGGGTGTCGAAGAGGCTCATGCCGGCGGCGAACAGCAGCGGCAGGCACAGGATCGCGTACCACGGCAGGCCGGCCGCGGCGCCGCTGCCCGCCATCACCATCAGGGTCACCTCGGTCGCGGTGTCGAAGCCGAGCCCGAAGAGGAAGCCGAGCGGGAACATCTGGCCGGGGCGGGAGATCGAGCGGGTGAAGCGCCCCAGGAAGCGGTTCATGAAACCGCGGGAATCCAGGCGCTGCTCCAGCTCGGCCTCGTCGTAGCGGCCGTCGCGCATGCCCTGGAAGACCCGCCAGATCCCCGCCAGCGCGATGAGGTTGAGGGCGGCGATGAGGTAGAGGAACGTCCCCGAGACGGTGGTGCCGACAGTGCCGAGGATCTGGTGGGTGCGGGACTCGTCGTCGAGCAGGGTGCCGGCGAGCTGGGCGCCGCCCGCCACCAGGGCGGCCATCGCGACGACCACGCTGGAGTGGCCGAGCGCGAACCAGAAGCCCACCGAGACCGGCCGCTTGCCGTCGGCCATCAGCTTGCGGGTGGTGTTGTCGATCGCGGCGATGTGGTCGGCGTCGAAGGCGTGCCGCATGCCGAGGGTGTACGCGGTGATGCCGAGCCCGACGCCGAAGACCTGGCTTCCGACGGAGTAGTGGTTCGGGACCACGAGGACGAAGAGCACGCCGAAGGCGACGACATGCAGGCCGGCTATGACGGCCATTAGGCCCGCGGTGCGGACGGTGTCCTGACGGCGCCAGCGGAACGCGGGCGTGGCAGGGGGCTTCGGGGTATCGGTGGACAGGGCCATCCGGCGGTCACGCTCCAGCACCTCGTGGATCAGTTCGTGAGATGCCGTGGCCGGTCTCCTGGCTTACGGGTTCGCTGACGCTGTTCCCGCCCCCGCCTTCCCGGCCGCAGGCTGCGGTCAGTGGCGCCGTACGCGCGCCATGCGCGTACGGAGAAGGGCCGGAAACTCCCCGATCACAGTGGCGAGGGCCGCTCCGGCCTGGGACCACAAGGTCCGTCACCGGTCTTCCCGAACACCACGGCCCGGCCACTCTAGCTGCCGGTGGGGACGGAGGACGACCGATGTCAGCAGGTCAGTAGGCCAAGGACGAGAGGAAGGCGTGCAGTTCGCGGTCGTAGAGCGCGGTGTTCTCCAGATTGACCATATGGGCCGCGCTCGGTATGCGGACTCTTCGGGCGCCGGGGACGGTCAGCGCTATCGCATGGGCGTTGGCGGAGATGTCCGAACTGTCGAGGTCGCCGTCGAACACGACCGTCGGCACCCTGATCTCGCCCAGGCGGTCGGCGGCCCCGACCTCGAGGGGCATCCCGCCGCCAAGGCCGTCGGCGTGCACCTCGACGTTGGCCATGGCCGAGGCGCGCATCCGCTCGCGGAACCCCGGGTGCACGGCGGAGGGTTCACGATGCGGACCGTCCACCCACATCCGCAGGAAGTGCTCCACATAGCGCTCGGCGCCGTCCGGCGTGCCGATGGCCGCCACCTGCTCCCTTATGTGCTCCAGCACGAAGGGGTCGGTGAACGGGCGGCCGCTGATGCCGGGAGAGGCGAGCGCGAGGGCCGTCACCCGGTCCGGGTGGGCTATCGCGGTGTCGAGCGCGACCCGCGAACCGTGGGAGAGGCCGACGAGGACGGCGCTGGGGACATCGAGCGCGTCGAGGAGGGCGCACAGGTCGTCGTGGTTGGCGTAGTCCCCGGCCACCGTGGAGGACAGGCCATGGCCGCGGAAGTCGTAGCGGATCGCGCGGAGGCCGGAGTTCACCAGCCAGGCGAACTGTTCGTCCCACATGTGCTGGTCGAGCATGCCGCCGTGCAGCAGCACCACCGCGGGGCCCGAGCCGGCCGTCTCGTAGAACAGCTCGCCGTCGTCGACCGGCACGAGGCCGTTGTCGATCTCGGACCAGGCGGTGATTGCTCGGGTCATGCTCCGGGTCGTCCTTTGCGCGGGAGAGGCGGTGAGTGGGGGAGGTGGGCTGGGTGTCGTTACTGTCGCGGCTGTGGGGTTTTCGCGGCTTTCGGCGCTTTCAGGGTTTTCGTTGAGGGAACGTGTGAGTCGTTCGCTTCGTTCGCTGTGTTCGCCAGGTGCCGGAATTCCTCGTCGAGTCGGTCGAGTACGCGCAGCGTGGTGCGGACGTCGTCGGCGGGCAGGTCGGCCAGCCGGCGCCGCAGCTCCGTCGACTCGAAGTCCTGGATCCTGCGTATCGCCGCTGCTCCTTCGGCGGTGAGCTCGATCAGGGACGAGCGGCGGTGCGCGGGGTTGGGTGCCGTCACGACCAGGCCCAGCTCCGCGGCGTGGTTCACCCAGCGCTGCACCGGCTGTCTGTCCAGCCCCATCGAACGGGCCAACTGCGGTACGGTCCGCGGCCCTTCGCTACGAAGGGCGTCCAGCAGGGCATGCTCGCCGGCGGTCAGGCCCGTGCCCGTCAGCTCGCGCTCCACCGCGCGGACGACCGTGCGGTGGAGCGGCCACAGGCGTCTGATGACGCCGTACAGCAGGTCTTCGGTGGGCGTCGGCCCGGTGTCGCGCGTCCCCGCGCCCCCCTCATTGACACTCATGTTGTCATGATGACATCGATGATGTCGCTTGGGAAGGGGTTGGCGGTGGAGCCGCTTCGGGCGTGAAGGTGATGACGAGATCGGCGCGGTCGCGAGTCGCCGCCACGACACGGGCGTTGGCCTCGTCCGAGGTGTGCACGAACCGCTCGGCGTCGGCGCGCGGGCGCCCGAAGTGCTCATGGCGGTCGACCAGCCGGCGGATCCGCTCCGAGCTGTCCAGATCCACGTACCAGACCTCGTCGAGCAGCGCGCGCACCCGCGACCAGGGCGCGGAGTCGAGGAGGAGGTAATTGCCTTCGGTGACGACGAGCGGGATGTGGGGCGCTACGGGGATGCTGCCGGCGACCGGCTCCTCGATGCGGCGGTCGAAGGCCGGGGCGTAGACGTCGGTATCCGGCTCCGGTGTGCGCAGGCGGGCCAGCAGCGCCGCGTATCCGGCGGGATCGAAGGTGTCGGGCGCGCCCTTGCGGTCCGTACGGCCGAGGCGGCGCAACTCTGCCTCGGCGAGATGGAAGCCGTCCATCGGGACGAGCGCCGCCTGCCCGGCGAGCTCCGTCACCAAGTGGGCGGCGAGGGTGGACTTGCCGGCGCCCGGCGGGCCGGTGATGCCGAGCAGCCGGCGCCGGTCGGGGGACGCGGTGGCGGCCAGCCGTCGGGCGCGGGAGAGGAGGTGCCGGGGGTTCATGGTGCGTCCATCGTGCCCGATCGGCCGTCGGGGGACCGTCGATCGGGCGCGGTCGGCTCCGGCGCTTCCCTCCCTCCCCCCGTGGCTCAGCCGAAGTACTCCATGCCGTACTTCGCGCCGATCTCGTTGAGGCGGTCGAGGTCGGGGTGGCCGCCCTTCATGACGACCGGTCCGGCCTCGACCATGTCCTCCACGAACTCCTCCCAGCCGCCCGGTGACGAGATCTGCAGGCAGCGGGCGGGCGGTTGGGAGGCGTTGCGCATGGCGTGCGGGACGCCGTGGGGCAGCAGGGCGCACATGCCCGGGGTCAGGCGGTGGGTGGCGCCGTCGAAGTCGACCTCCATCTCGCCTTCCAGGACGTAGACGAATTCATCGGCATCGTGGTGGATATGCGGCGGAATGTCGACGTCGAGCTGGTTCTCCAGGATGGCGAGCCGGCCCTCGGTGTCGCTCGTACGGGCCTTGACGCCGAATCCGGGCGGCAGAGGGATGCGGCCGGGACGTCGTTCGCCGGGTTGCAGGACGAGGAATCGCTCCTTGGACATGGTGATCGCTGGTCCTCTCCAGGTCGGGATCCGGAGCCGATCGGTATGCGGAGCCGATCGGTATCCGGAGTCGCTGCCGAGAAAAACGGAAGCCGAAAACGGAATCGGAATCCGATTCCGTTTGATGAGCCTAGCAGTAGCATCGGCGATGTGGCACCCACTTCGACCTCTCCCGACCCGCGGCGCAGGCCGCGCGCCGACGCCGAGCGCAACCGCACCCGCGTGCTGGACGCCGCGCGGGAAGTGTTCCGCGCGCGCGGCGACGAGGCGCAGATGCCCGAAGTTGCCCGGGCGGCCGGGGTGGGGGTCGGCACGGTCTACCGGCACTTCCCCAGCAGGGCGGCCCTGATCGCCGCCGTGGGGGAGCAACGCCAGGCGGAGATCGTGGAGTTCGGGCGTACCCGCTGTCTGCCGAGTGCCGTGGCCGCCGACGGGCTGGCCGCCTATGTCGAGCACATCGGGGAGGTGCTGGACGCCGAGCGGGGGCTGTCCGCGTCGATCGAGGCGGCCTTCGGGTCGACCGAGCCGACCGGGGAGGGCCGGGCGCAGGCCGAGACGGTCGCGGGCCAACTGCTCGCCCGTGCCAAGGAAGAGGGCACGGTGCGCGCGGACGTCGAGGTCGGCGATGTGGTGATGATCGTGTGCGGGCTGGCGGCGGTGATCCGCCATGACGCCGGTGACTGGCGCCGCTACGTCCGCAACGCGTGTGCGGGGCTACGGCCCTGACGCCGGTCCGGCGGCCCGGGGGCGGACGGCCCCCGAGCGCCCGCGGCCCCGGGTCAGGTGTGTGCGATGCCCAGCCGCCACAGTGAGGTCACCTCGGCCGCGCGGGCCACATGGAGCGGGTCGGAGGTGTCACGGGCGCGCGGGTGGCGCGGGGTGATGTCGAGCCGCCCCAGGACCGTGAGATGGGCGCTGGTGAACGAGTCGAGGAGCTCGGCGTGCGGGCGCAGGCCGAGGTGTTCCGCGAGGTCGGAGAGGATCAGCCAGCCCTCTCCGTCCGGCGTCAGATGGTCCGCGAGGCCGCTGAGGAAGCCGTGCAGCATCCGGTTGCCGGGGTCGTAGACCGCGCGCTCCACCGGGGAGGTCGGTTTCGCGGGCACCCACGGGGGATTGCAGACGACCAGCGGGGCGCGGCCGGGCGGGAACAGATCCGCTTCGACCACCTCCACCTGCCCGGCGACGCCCAGCCGTTCGGTGTTCTCGCGGGCGCAGGCCAGCGCGCGCGGGTCCTGGTCGGTGGCCACCACCGTGCGCACGCCGCGCCGGGCGAGCACCGCGGCCAGTACGCCGGTGCCGGTGCCGATGTCGAACGCCAGGTCCTGCGAGGGCAGCGGCGCCTCGGCGACCAGGTCGACGTACTCACCGCGGGCCGGTGAGAAGACGCCGTAGTGCGGATGGATCCGGTCGCCGCCGAGCGCGGGGATCTGCACGCCCTTCCTGCGCCACTCGTTGGCGCCGATCAGCGCGAGGAGTTCGCGCAGCGAGACGAGCGAGGCGGCCGGGGCCGGGGTCTCGGCGGTGCTCCCCGCGGTGCCGGAGGCCTCGTCCGGGGCGGGCTCCGCGGGGCCGTACGCCCTGGTGCAGGCCTCACGGACGTCGGGGGCGCGGTGCAGCGGGACGGCGTGCGTCGCGTCGAGGGGGATCAGCAGCATGCCCAGGATGCGGGCGCGCTGGTTCTGTGCGGCGCGGTGCTGATGGAACGCCTGGGTGACATCGGCGGGCGGCGCCTTGCGCGGGCGGCGGTCGATGCGGCGGGCCATCGCCGTCAGCAGCTGGCGGGCGTTGTGGAAGTCGCCGCGCCACAGCAGCGCGGTCCCCTCGCAGGCCAGTTTGTAGGCGTCGTCGGCCCGTGTCCGGTCGTCCGCGATGACGATACGGCGGGGCGGCGGGGAGCCGTTCTCGGAGCGCCAACGGGCGGAGCGGGGCCGGTCGGCCTCGGTCCATTCGACGACCGGTGGGGGGTTCACCGAAGTGTGCCTCGCGTCTGTGGTTCGGCCCGTCCCGTGGGCGCCGCAGCGGTGCGGTGCCCGGGTCCTCCCGGGAGGGCGGCGATGCGCTCGCGGGCGGCGGCGGGCGGGGTGGTGTGACGGTCGACTCTACTCCGTGCCGGTTCTCCTCCGTGCCGGCATCGCACCTGGTCGCGCCCGTCTGCGGCGCCGTACGAGGCCGGTGGACGGGCGCCGTCAGTGCGCCGTGTGCCGTTGCGGCCGGCGCATCAGGAACGCGGCGGCCGATCCGGCGGCGAACAGGGCGACGACGGGGAGCGCGGTGCTCACCCAGGACGTGCCGAGCCAGTGGCCGCCGAAGTAGCCGAGGCTGACGCTGTACGCGGCCCAGGCGAGGCCGGCCAGCGCGGACCAGGGCAGGAACTCGCGGACCCTGCGGTGCGCGACGCCGGCGCCCAGGCTGACCACGGACCGCCCGGCGGGTGCGAAGCGGGCGAGTACGACGATGCCGCCCCCGCCTCGCGTCAGCGCCGCGCCGAGTCGCTTCTGCGCCGCCGTCAGACGGCGCGAGCGGCCGATGGCCCGGTCGAAGCGGTCGCCGCCGCGCCAGGCGAGCCGGTAGGCGACCATGTCGCCCAGTACGGAGGCGGTGGCCGCGCACAGCACCAGGGCGAGCATCTCGGCCAGATGGGCGCCGCTGTGGACGGACGAGGCGACATCGACGGCGTCGGCCGCGGTACCGCTACCGGCGGCCGTGGTGGCCGCGGCGATCACCAGGACCCCGCTGGGCAGGATCGGCACGAACACATCGAGCACGATCGAGAGGCTGACGACCACGTACACCCATGGGGTGCCGCTGAGGGACCCCACGCTCTCCAACAACGTCCTACTCCCGGTCCGGACCCCGCCGCGACGTCGCTCGGTGCGGCAGGGGCGGCTCTACAGCCGTACAGCGTACGCCTGGCCCTCCCGCCGGGCGGCGAGGGGTGGGAGTGCGGGCCGCCGCGGAGACGGCACGGCCCGTAGGGCAAGGGTGCCGTACGGGCCGTGCGGGAGGTGCCGGGATCAGGCGGCGGAGGGCTCGCCCTGAGCGGCCGCCGGGGCCACCTGCTGCTCGCGCGCGCCGAAGAAGACGCGGTCGAGCGCCCAGGCGCCGGGCCCGGTGAAGAAGATCAGCACGAAGGCCCAGCAGAACATCGCGGAGGCCTCGCCGCCGTTCTGGATCGGCCACAGCGCGCTGCCCTGGTGGACGGAGAAGTACGCGTACGCCATCGAGCCGGAGCTGACGAGCGCCGCGGCGCGGGTGCCCAGGCCCAGCATCACCAGGATGCCGCCGGCCAGCTGGATCACGGCGGCGTACCAGCCCGGCCAGGAGCCGGTGGGGACGGTACCGCCCTGGCCCATCGCGCCGCCGAGGACGCCGAAGAGCGAGGACGCGCCGTGGCAGGCGAAGAGCAGGCCGATGACGACGCGGAAGAGCGCGAGCGCGTGCGGGGTGGCTCTCTGGGTGAAGGTGTTCAGCGGTGCCGACATGTGGGGACTCCTACGGTTTCTGGGGACGAAGGGAACCGTGGAGGCAAAGGTTAGGGCCACCTAAGAGTGCTTGCAAGTTCAAGCTTTGGCCGCGTGGGACCTCCGGCCCGGAATGACCGCGTCCACGACCGCCGCGCCCGGCCCCGCCGGGCCGTCACCGACCGCGGTCCGCAGCGCCGCCCGCGCCACCGCGTCCGTGTCGGCCAGGGTCACCGAGCCGACCCCCGGGCGGGCACCCGCCGCCGTCACCCAGTGCACGCCCTCCGTCGGCACCCCGAGCGCGAAGCGGCGCGGATGGCGCCGGCCGTCGGCCTCGACGAGGTGGTACGGGCTCGGCGACACATCGAGCCCGCCGGTCTCGTAGCCGTCCACGGTGTGCGGCCGGCAGCCGCCGTCGGCCAGCAGCCGCGACAGCAGCTCGTCCGCCGTACGCCGCAGATCGGGCTCCGGCAGCCGCGCCTCTATCAGGGCCGCCGCCGTCACCGTTGATCCCGGAACGTCGGGGGAGTGCGCCGTGAAACCGGGCCCGTGGCCGTCGGCGGCGCCGGGGCGAACCGCCATCCGGGGGCCGACCACCTCCAGGACGCCCGCCTCGATCAGCGCCGTCATCTCCGCTATCCGGCGCCGCGGCGGCCCGATGGACAGGAAGGCGTTCAGCGGGGTGTACCAGCGGTCCAGGTGGTCGCGGCGGGACGCGCCGGCCAGCCCGCCGTGGTCGACGATCTGCCGCAGCTCGTTGCGCAGGTCCCGCAGCACGTCGAGGGCCGCCTTGACCGGCCCGGACACATTGTCCTGCCGGGCGTGTGCGACGTCCGCACGCAGATGCTCCAGCAGCCACCCGCGGAAGGCAGCGCGGCCGGCGAACGCCCGCCCCGCGTGCGGCCGGGAGACCCGTTCCCAGTCCCAGCGCTCGGCGGGCGCGATACCGAAGGCGTCCAGGACGGTGGCCTCTTCGGGGCTGCGGTGCGCACTCGCCAGGAACCGCTCCCGGAAGCGGTCGCGCAGCGCACCGCCCCACGGGCCGCCCGGCGCTCCGTCCGGCGAGCCGGGCGCACCGCCCGCCCCCCGCCGTGCCAGCAGCGCCTCGTAGTAGACCGTCTCCACTTCCTTGGCCACCAGGGGCCAGACCTCCGTCAGGAAGTCGGGCAGATCGCCGGACCCGGCGCGCTTGCGGAACGCGGCGATCACATCCGGTGTGAGCAGCAGCGGCAGATGGCGGCCGTGCGCGCCCTTCGCGTTGTCGCCGCGCGCGTGGTACGGAATCCCGCGCCGGGAGCCCGCGTACAGCCGGGGCTCGCGCCCGGACGGCAGATACCGCAGCGCGCCGTTCGCGCCGGGCACGAACCGGCCGCCGCGGGCCGTCGTCAGCAGCGCCATGTGATCGAAGAAGTTGAGGCCGAGCCCGCGCAGCAGCACCGCGCTGCCCGGTGCCAGCGTCGCCAGCTCGGCCGTGAGGTCGGCGGGGTTGGCCGGCGGCAGATAGCGCAGCCCGTGGCCGGCGGCGTAGTCGGCCAGCCGCCGCTGCTCCGCGTCCGGGCCGGCCGGCAGATGGCCCTGGGCGAGCACCACCGCCCCCAGACCGGACAGCTCCCGGCCGTCGTCCAGGGTGAGCGACTGCGTCCCGTCGGCGGCCTCGGCCAGCCGCACCGCGCGGGCGGTGTGCGGCACGACGGTCACCTCCTTCGGGGCGGTGCGCACCGTGTGCCGGAATACCCACTCCAGATAGCGGCCGTACAGCGCGCGCCCCGGATAGTCGTCCGGGCCGACCTCGCACCCCTCCCAGTCGTACAGGCTCGGCCCCGTACGTATCGGACCCGCGCACTCGACGCTCTCGTCGGTGAACAGCGTCACCTGCGAGGCCACGGTGTTCATCAGCAGCTCGGGCGGCTGGGCGGTGCGCCATACCTGGCCGGCGCCGGGCGGGGCGGGGTCGATGACATGGACGGTCAGGCGGGCGCCCGGGGCCAGTTCGGCGGCCGAGGCGCAGATCCGCTCCAGCACGCTCGTCCCGCGCGGCCCCGCGCCGACGACGGCGATGGCGGAGTGGCGGCGGTCGGCGATGTGGTCGGCGGCCAAGAGGGGCTCTCCCTGGGGCGGCAGACGGCCGGCGCAAAGGCGCGGCCGTCCAAGAGGTCGGGCGACGAGCAAAGGTGCGCCCCATCATCACCGCCCGACCCGCCGGTGCAGCACCCGGGTGGCAAAGATTTCCGCCACATCCGCACGCCTCTGCGCAGCGCCGCCGGACGCCGGCCGAGGGCCGCTCAGCCGGTCAAGGGCGCCGGAGCGCCCGCCTCATCCACTCTTCGACCGGTCGGTCCCCGGGGCGGATCCGCCCCCATCGCCGCTTTCTCCGGCAACTCGCGTACCAGCTGCCACATCGCGCCACACCGTGACTAGCCGGACGCGACCGCTCCGCTTGTCCCGGCGGGCCTGGTCCAGCGAGATCCGCGCCGTACGGCCCGCCAGCGTCAGCGTCATCAGCTGATTGCCGAACCAGGGGCCGCCCGTCCGCCGCCACTTCACCGGCGGCCTGCCGAGCCGTCCGTGCCGGGCCACCAGCTTCCCCAGCCACCGGCCGGCCCGGCTCCAGCCGAACCGGAAGCCGGCCTGCAGCGAGCCGGGGATGCTGTTGTGGACGGGGGAGCAGGTCAGCTGGAGCACCCGGCTCGCGGGCCGCCGGCCGGCCCCGGGCCAGTGCGGCTCCGCCACGTACGCATGGTGCACGTCCCCGGACAGCACACAGACCGTGGCCGGGGCGCCGGCGCCGGAGCCCGCCTCGGCGATCAGATCGGTCAGCGCGGCGAACGAACCGGGGAACGCCGCCCAGTGCTCCAGATCGGCCCGCTGGCGCAGGACTTCGCCGGCACGGGCCCAGCGGGGCCCGCGTTCGCCGGCACACAGCGCAGCGTTCCAGCCCTCCGCGGCGTGGATGAGGTGCGGCAGCAGCCAGGGCAGCGAACTGCCCAGCAGCAGGTGGTCATAGCCGTCGCGCCCCTCCAGCACGGCCTGGCGCAGCCATTCGCCCTCGGCCTTGTCGAGCATCGCGCGGTGGCCCTCGTCCAGGACGCGGGTGGCGCGGGTGTCGATCATGACCAGGCGCACCCGGCCGAAGTCCCGGCGGTAGCTCCAGCGCGCCGCCGCCGGATCGGCGTCCGCGCCGGCCGCGAACTCCCGTACCGGGTCCGTCCCGTCGTCCGCCGCCCGCACCCGGGCGTACAGCTCGTCGGCGGCCAGTTCGGCGGGCGGCAGATTGCCCAGATGCTGGTACACCCAGTACGACATCAGGCCGCCCAGGATGCGCTCGTGCCACCAGGAGGTCGCCCGCATCCGGCTCAGCCAGGCGGCGGAGGTGTTCCAGTCGTCGATCACATCGTGATCGTCGAAGATCATGCAGCTGGGGACCGTGGACAGCAGCCAGCGGACCTCCGGCGCGAGCCAGGACTCGTAGTAGAGGAGGGTGTACTCCTCATAGTCGGCGACCTGCTTCCAGGGCGGCTCACCGGTGTCGCGGCGTCCGGCCAGCTTCTGCGCGGTCGCCTCGGAGGTCTGGTCGGCGTAGACCTGGTCGCCGAGCAGCAGCAGGACGTCCGGGCGGGCGCGGGTGGGATCGGCGGCCAAGGTGGCGGCGAGGGTGTCGAGCGCGTCCGGGCCGACCGGGTCGTGGGCGGCCGCGGGGGTCGCGGACCAGCGGCAGGAGCCGAAGGCGACGCTCAGCGGGGCCTGCCCGGAAGCCGCGGGGGTACGGATCGTGCTCTCCGGGAAGCGGCTCTCGGGCAGCGGCCATACCTGCTGCTCGTCGAGGAGGACCCGGTAGGGCGTCTCGCTGCCGGGCGTCAGGCCGGTCACCGGGACCAGCGCGTAGTGGTGGCCCGCCACCTGCCAGGTGCGCTCGGTGCCGCCCGCTGTGCCCGCGCAGCTGATCCGCACCTCGCAGGGCCGGTCCGTCTCCACCCACACCGTCGCACTGTCGGCGTCGACATACCGCAGCAGCGGCCCCAAGCGCAGTCCGGCCATCGGTGCCCTCCCTCGTCGTGGGTCAGAGGATAAGAGGACAACAGCAACAGCGGGCGACCGGTACGGCGGCGCGCCCGCCGACCGGTGGATTCCGGCCGGCGGGCGCGCGGGCGAGGGCGCGTCCGGCGGGTCAGGGCCGGGCGGCGCCCCAGCGGGGACGGCGGATGCTCAGCAGCCGTCCAGGATCTTCTTCAGCGCGGCCTTCTCGGCGGAGTCCGCGGTCATGCCGTACTCGTGCTTGACCCACACCCACATCCGGGCGTACTCGCAGTGGTACGAGGTCTTCGGCGGCAGCCACTTCGCCGGGTCCTTGTCGCCCTTCTCCTGGTTGAGGTTGTCGGTGACGGCGATCAGCTGGGAGTGGGTCAGATCGTTGGCGAGCTCCTGGCGGCGCTCGGTGGTCCACTGCGCGGCGCCCGACTTCCAGGCCTCCGACAGCGGGACGACGTGGTCGATGTCGAGGTCGGCGGCCTGCGTCCAGGTCGCGTCGTCGTAGGCCGAGACCCACTTGCCGCTCACCGCCGAACAGCTGCCGTCCTGCTGTACGTCGGTGCCGTCCCGCTTGAGCACCACCTCGCGGGTGTTGCAGTTGTCCCCCTGGTCGATCCAGTGCGGGAACTTGTCGCGGCTGTAGCCGTCCTGCGGGCCCTCGGCCTGCTCCTTGATCTCGGTGAGGTACGTCCGTGCGGTGGCCGCGCTCGGCGGGCTGGGCGGCGCCGCCTGGGCGGACTGGCAGCTCAGCGCCAGCGTGCAGACCAGGGCCGCGGCCGAACCCGCGGCTATGGTGACTCGACGCGCGTAGACCTTTGCCATCGAAACTCCCTTGAAGTGGGGGGAAGTTGCCGTGCGGTGCGGGCCCATGGTGATGAGGTGGGGTTTCCATGGGATGGGCACCAGGTAACAGGGTGACGACATGCTCACGTCAGTTCAAGGGCTGACGGGGTGCCATACATCATGAGCGGCACTCCGGTTGGACCGCTCGGGCTCCCCGCCGCCCTACAGTGAGCGCGTGCTGCTGCCGGTCAACGTCACGCTCGGGGTCGTGCTCGCCGTCCTGCTGGCCGCCGCGGTGGCCGTGGCCGCGCTGGCACACCTCGGCCATGCGCGGGCCGTCGCCGTCGCCGGACTGCGCGCGGCCGCCCAACTCGCCGCGGTCTCCTTCCTCATCGGCTGGGTGGTGCGCGCCCTTCCGTGGCTGCTCTGCTTCCTGGTGCTGATGTTCGCGGTGGCGGTACGGACCGCCGGCCGCCGGATCACCCGGAACCGCACCTGGTGGTGGGCCGCCGCACCGATCGCCACCGGGGTCGTCCCGGTCGTCGGGCTGCTGCTGGCGACCGGCCTGGTGCCGCCGCGGGGCCTGACCCTCATCCCCGTCACCGGCATCCTCATCGGCGGCGCGCTGACCGCCACGGTCCTGGCCGGCCGGCGGGCGCTGGACGAGCTGGAGACCCGGCACGGCGAGTTCGAGGCGGGGCTCGCGCTCGGGCTGCCGGACCGGGAGGCGCGGATGGAGGTGGCCCGCCCGGCCGCGTCGGACGCCCTGCTGCCCGGCCTCGACCAGACCCGGACCGTGGGGTTGGTCACACTCCCCGGGGCCTTCGTCGGGATGCTGCTGGGCGGTGCCTCACCCGTTCAGGCGGGGGCGGTGCAGCTGTTCGTGCTGGTCGCCCTTTTGGCGGTGCAGGCGACCGCGTGCGCGGTGGTACTGGAACTGGTCGCCTGCGGACGGCTGCACCGCGTACCCTTGGGGACAGCAGAAGGGGAGTAGCTCTCTGCCGGACCGTCGACATACTGCCCGCCCGTCGCCCGACGACGTGGTGAGCCGGCGCCCGGAGCGCGGTACGGATGCGTACGGCGCCAGCGAGACCTTCGGCCGCAGTGTTTGACGCTGCCGTGCCGAAGCGACCCCTCTTCCGGGCCCCTTTGGTGCGGCCCGACCGATCGAGGTATCCCACCCCGTGTTCAGTTTCACCGTCGCCGCCGTCGTCTTCGGCGTGATCTTCCTCGCCGAGCTGCCCGACAAGACCGCGCTCGCCGGGCTGATGCTCGGCACCCGCTACCGCGCCTCGTACGTCTTCGTCGGCGTCGCCGCCGCCTTCCTCGTCCATGTCGCGCTGGCGATCGCCGCGGGCAGCGTGCTGACGCTGCTTCCGCACCGCGTCGTCCAGGGCGTGGTCGGGGTGCTCTTCCTGGCGGGCGCCGCCGTGCTGCTGTTCAAGAAGGACGACGACGAGGAAGAGGTGACCAAGCCCGCCGACCAGAGCTTCTGGAAGGTGTCCGGGGCGGGCTTCATGATGATCCTGGTCGCCGAGTTCGGCGATCTGACCCAGATCATGACCGCCAACCTCGCCGCCCGTTACGCCGACCCCGTCTCGGTCGGCGTCGGCGCCGTGCTGGCCCTGTGGGCGGTGGCCGGCCTGGGCATCCTGGGTGGCCGCACCCTCATGAAGTACGTACCGCTCAAGCTCATCACGAAGATCGCGGCGGCCGTGATGGCCCTGCTGGCGGCGTTCAGCCTGTATGAGGCCATTGGGGGGTGAGGGGCCGCGTTCCTGTTTTTTTCCCCGCCGCCCACCCCCCTTCGGGGGGTGGGCGGGTTAGGAGGAGCGGTTCGAGCGGCTGTCCCGGTAGCCGGGGGCGGTAGTCGGGGGGTCGGGAGCCGGGAGCCGGTAGCTGCGGGCCGCGAGCCGCGCCGCGCTCACACCCGAGGCCCGAGGCCCGAGATCCGAGGCCCGAGGCCCGAGATCCGAGGCCAGGGGCCCGACGCGCTCAGATCCCGCGAAGGGCCCCGACGCGCTCAGGCCCCGCGACCCGCTCGGCGCTCAGCTCTCGATGTGCACCGCGAGCACGCCGTCCGGCCGTGCCTCGACCCGGACCTGTGTGAGGTCGCGTACCTGCGCCGTGGGCGCGAACGCCGCCGCGCGGTCGCCGACGCCGACGACCCGCATTCCGGCCGCCCGGCCGGCCTCGATGCCGGCCTCGGAGTCCTCGAAGACCAGGCAGTCCTCAGGGGCGAAGCCCAGCTCGGCGGCGCCCTTGAGGAACCCCTCCGGGTCGGGCTTGCTGGCGCTCACGCTCTCCGCGGTGATCCGCACGGCGGGCATGGGCAGCCCGGCGGCGTTCATCCGGGCATCGGAGAGCGGTATGTCGGCGGACGTCACCAGGGCGTGCGCAAGCCCGTCGAGGGAGGCCATGAAGGCGGGCGCGCCGGGCACCGGCACCACGCCGTCCGTGTCGGAGGTCTCCTGCGCCAGCATCCGGCGGTTGTCCGCGAGGTTGAGCTCCATGGGGCGGTCCGGCAGCAGCGCGGCCATCGTGGCCCAGCCCTGCCTGCCGTGTACGACCTTGAGGACCTCGTCCGCGTCCAGTTCCTGCTCGGCCGCCCAGCGGCGCCAGCAGCGCTCGACGACGGCCTCGGAGTTCACGATCGTGCTGTCCATGTCCAGCAGGAGGGCGCGGGCGGTGAGCGTGATGGTTGCCGTCATCGGCGGGCTCCTGTGCGCTACGGGTGAACGGACGGTACGGGCCGTACGAGCCGAAAGGACAAGCGGCCCCGCCCGCTGGTCAGGGAGTGCGGGCAGGACCACTTTGTTTTTCTACGATACAAAACGATTCCGGGTGCCGACAACCGGCCTGGTCAGCGCCCCGCACGCCGGGACGTTTCCGCAGCTCCCGCCGGGTCCCGCGGCCGCCGCACCGGCTCCGCCCGGCTGCCCCTCGCCGGGCCTGCAGCTCCCGGCGCGGCCGCTCCCTACGGCTCCTGGGTGCGTGACTCCAGGGACGCCCGGGTCCGTGTGCCGTAGACGCCGTCCGGGTCGCCCGCCACCCCGTAGGCCTGCTGGTAGCGCGACACGGCGGACCGTACGTCCGCGTCATAGCGGCCGTCCTCCGCTCCCGGATAGAGGGCCAGCTGCCGCAGCCGCCCCTGGAGCTCCGTCACCTCCGGGCCGCTTGCTCCCTCGCGCAGCACGATCGGCCCGTTGGGCGCCGTGCTGGGGTGATGGTCAACGGGGGAGTCCGTGACGCTGCCGGAGGCCCGGGTGGGGGCGGGCGGCGACGGAGACGCGGTCCGGCGGAGCGTCACGGTCGCCCTCGGGACGCCGGTGCCGGTCGCGCCCGGCGAAGGGGAGGTCGCCGCGGCGGGCGAAGAGGGGGCGTCGCTGTGCGTGGGGGCGGGTTCTTCGCTGGTGGGGAGGGTGGCGGTGGGGGAGGCCGGGCCGCCGTCGGGCGGTGCCGCCCGGTCCCGGGTGCCGCCGGACAGGGCATCGGTGCCGATCAGGACGGCGGTGGCGGCCGCTGCCGCGCCGGCCGCAGCCAGCACGGCCGGTAACGCGCGCTTGCGGCGGGAAGGGGCGGAGGCGGCGGCGGAGCGGCCGGACGGGGCGGCCGCCGGTTCCTCGGGGGCGGAGCTGACCGTCCGGGACGTCGGCCCCAAGCGGCGGCGTACGGGGGGTATCAGGGGCTCGGAGGCGGCGGCGAAGGCGGAGGGGGAGGGGGAGGGGGAAGGGAAAGCGGCCGGGGCGGCTTTCCAGTCGTTCTCGTTCTCGTTCTCGTCCTCGCCCGCTGCCTCGCCCGCGTCCTCCTCGTCGTCGGGCAGTGACACGTACGGCCGTATGCGCAGCGGATCAAAGTCCTCCGCATCGGCCGCCGCGCACAGACAGGTCGGCCGGCCGTCGCTGCGTACCGGGGCGAAGCAGTGCGGGCAGGTCCGTAATGCCGTCACGAGTGGTCCCCTCCCTGGAGGCCGCGGACAGGCAGCGATTATCCAGACGCCGCACCCGCCCGCGCAGGCGCTCGCAGACATCCGCCCGGCGTACCCCAGGTGTCCTTCGCACGACCGCGGATGCCGATCACCGCTCGGCGGGCCATATCCGGCGTAACCGCCCAGGATGGAATAAGCCCGGCGGCGGTCCGCGGCGGGCGGGGCGCCGGTGGCCGGGCACCGTGCACGGTCGCCCGGCACCGCGGCCCGCACTCCCGGTACCGCACCGGCCACCGGACCCCCGGAAACGAACCCCCGCAAACCCAGGAAACGAACCCCCGCAAACCCAGGAAACGAACCCCCGCAAACCCAGGAAAGGGACACCCCGGAACAGGAGGAGACGTCCATGGCGCAGGACACCAGCGCTCCTGCCGTCCCCGGCGAGGGCCGGTCCCAACGCACGATCCTCGTCGCGATCGGCGCGCTGCTGCTCGGCATGCTCATCGCGGCGCTCGACCAGACCATCGTCGCCACCGCGCTGCCCACGATCGTCAGCGACCTCGGCGGCCTGAACCACCTCTCCTGGGTGGTCACCGCCTACCTCCTGGCCTCGACGGCCGCGACGCCCCTGTGGGGCAAGCTCGGTGACCAGTACGGCCGCAAGAAGCTGTTCCAGACCGCCATCGTGATCTTCCTGATCGGTTCGGTGCTCTGCGGTATCGCCCGGAACATGGGCGAGCTGATCGCCTTCCGTGCCGTCCAGGGACTGGGCGGCGGTGGCCTGATCGTGCTGTCGATGGCGATCGTCGGCGACATCGTGCCGCCCCGCGAACGCGGCAAGTACCAGGGCCTGTTCGGTGCCGTCTTCGGTGGTACGAGCGTCCTCGGGCCCCTGCTCGGCGGGCTGTTCGTGGACCATCTCAGCTGGCGCTGGGTGTTCTACATCAACGTCCCCGTCGGCATCGTCGCGCTCGCCGTCATCGCCGCCGTGCTGCACATCCCGCGCCGCCGCACCCCGCACCGGATCGACTACCTGGGCACCGTCCTGATCGCCGCGGTCGCCGCCAGCTTCGTCCTGATGACCTCGCTCGGCGGCGTCACCTTCCCCTGGGGCTCCTGGCAGATCATCGGCTTCGGCGTGCTCGGCGTGGTCCTGCTGGGGGCGTTCGTCCTCGTCGAGCGCCGGGCCGCGGAGCCCGTGATTCCGTTGCGTCTGTTCCGGCTGCGCACCTTCACCCTCACCTCCGTCATCGGCTTCGTCATCGGTTTCGCGATGTTCGGATCGATGACGTACCTGCCGACGTTCCTGCAGGTCGTACAGGGTGTCTCGCCCACCCTGTCCGGTGTGCACATGCTGCCGATGGTGCTCGGCATGCTGCTGGCCTCCACCGGTTCCGGGCAGATCGTCAGCCGCACCGGCCACTACAAGGTCTTCCCGATCGCCGGCACCGGCGTCGTCGCGCTCGGCTTGCTGCTCCTGCACCAGCTCGACCCGGCCAGCAGCGTCGGCGAGATGAGCGCCTACTTCTTCGTCTTCGGCTTCGGGCTCGGCCTGGTCATGCAGGTCCTGGTGCTCATCGTGCAGAACGCCGTCCCCTACCAGGACCTGGGCGTCGCGACCTCCGGCGCCACCTTCTTCCGCTCCATCGGCGCCTCGTTCGGCGTCTCCATCTTCGGCACGATCTTCGCCAGCAACCTGGCGCCCCGGATCGCGGACGCCCTCGCCGGGCAGCAACTGCCGCCCGGCGTCACCCCGTCGGCGATCGCCGAGGACCCGCGGACCGTCGCCCAGTTGCCGGCCGGCGAGGCGGCCGGCGTCCTCAACGCCTACTCCGTCTCGATCACCGACGTCTTCCTCTACGCGGTCCCGGTCGTCCTGGTGGCGTTCGCCCTGGCCTGGTTCCTCCGGGAGGAGCCGCTGCGCAGCAGTGTGACCGCCCCCGACACCAGCGAGGTGCTCTCCTCCAACCCCGTCGAGCGGTCCTCCCGTGACGAGGTCGCCCGCGCGCTGTCCAAACTCGGCAGCATGGAGGGCCGCAAGCACATCTACGAGAAGATCACCGCGCGCGCCGGCCTGGACCTCAAACCGGCCGCCAGCTGGCTGCTCCTGCGCATCCACCGCTACGGCTCGGTGGAACCGGGGCTGCTCGCCGAGCGCAGCACCGTCCCCCTCGGCGTGATCACCGAGAGCGTCCGCCAGGTCGAGGAGCGCGGACTCGCCGCACGTGAAGGGCTGATGCTGCTGCTCACCGACCGCGGACGGGAGGTCGCCGACCGGCTCTCGGCGGCCCGTCAGGAGTCGCTCGCCCACATGCTGGGCGACTGGTGGACCAAGGACCGGCCGACCGACCTCACCGAACTCGTCCAGGAGCTGACGGCGGAGCTGTGCGGCTCGGACGCGGAGGAGCCGCAGGACGGCGATGCCCGACAGCCGGTGCCGCGTACGCCGCCGCGCTCGCCGCGGCCGCCGGACCTCGCGAAGTGAGCCGGGCCGGGCGGGATTTGACGACCGGACCGGGCGGGAGTTGACGACCGGGGCGGGCCCCTTGGGTCACTCCTGGCCCGTGTCCAGCCGCTTCTCGAAGAAGATCTCCGCGTACCGGTCGTCGTGGTACGGCGCGATCTCGGTGAAACCGTGCCGCCGGTAGAGCGCGATGGCCTCGACCAGGTCCAGCCGGGTGTCGAGCCGTATCCGCTCGGCGCCCAGCCGTGCCGCGGCCGTCTCAGCGGCCCTGAGCAGCCCGCCCGCGGCGCCGAGGCCGCGCACCGCGGCGCGTACGTACATCTGCTTGAGCTCGGCGGTCCGCGCGTCCAGCAGCCGCACCCCGGCGCAGCCCGCCACCGCATCGCCGCGGCGGGCCACCAGCAGCACCCCGCGGGGCGGCATCAGATCGGCGCTGGGGTACTCCGCCAGCCCCTCGTCGATCTCCCCGGGCGTCGAGCGGCGCCCCTCGTGCAGCTCGAAGTAGCGGTCCGCCACCTCGGTGTAGTACTCGCGCAGCAGCGCCGTGGCGGCCGGCGAGCCGACCGGTTCCGCGGAGACGGCCCAGGGGAGGCGGAGGGTGGCGGCGTCACTCATGGCGCCATTGTCGCGGCCGGTACGCCCCGGTGCGCAACGGATTTGCGGGGCGCCGTACGGAGTGCCGCCGCCGGTGCTCGACCCGGCTCCGCGCCCCGCTCAGCCCTTCCGCGGGCCGGCCTGCTGCACCACCTCGAACGACCACAGGGTGGAACCGGACGCGGCGGGCTTGGGACGCTCGCCGCCCTCGGAGCCCCCGCCCTGGTGCGCGGCCTTCATCGGGCCCTCCATCCAGGCCTGGAAGGACTCCTCGTCCCGCCACCGGGTGTAGACGAGGTACTGGTCGGTGCCCTCGACGGGACGCAGCAGCTCGAACCACTCGAAGCCGTCCGAGGAGTCCACCGTGCCGGCGCGGGAGGCGAAGCGCTTCTCCAGGACCTCGCGCTGCTCGGCCGGGACGGTCAGAACATTGATCTTCACGATGCTGGGCACGTGACACCTCTCACGAAACGGACGCCGGACCGGCGCCCTGATCTTGACTCCGTGCGAGCAGTCTCTTACATCCGCCGCCCCGGGCGACGCGGGGGCGACGCGCAGGGCATCTTCATGGCCGCAGCGTGAGCGATGTTTCTTCCCGCGTTACTTCCTGCGTTACTTCCCGCGTTTCGTCCCGCGTTTCGTCCCGCAGCGCGGACGGCCGGGTCCAGGAAAGGACCCGGCCGGCGCTGCGGGCGCTCTCTAGAGGAGGCCGCCCAGGATCGGAAGGCTGCCGAGAAGGCCGCCGCCGTCGCCGCCGCCGGGGGCGGCCTGGGCCGGTGCGGCGAGGGCGACGGTGAGCAGGGTCAGCAGGGAAGCGGTGGTGAGGGTACGGAGAATGCGCTGCAAGGCAGGCACCTTTCTGTTCGGACGCGGGCGCGGCGTATGCGCACGCAACCGCGTGGTCTCCTTCTTCCGGGGCGCCTGGGGTAATTGCGGATCCGTCAGGATGCTTTCCTGCTTGTCGTACAAGCTAACGCTCTGTCACTCGTACGCGTGACCCCCATCCGCGGTGCCCGCCGCTCAGCCCGCCGGTGGCGCGGCGGCGCGCCGGCGCGCGCGGAGACCGAGTGCCACTGCCGCGCCTGCCGTCGCCGTGAGCAGCAACAGCACGCCGCCGAAGGCCAGGACCCAGGCCGGGACACCGCCGACCCTCAGCAGCGAGTAGGTGTACCTGACCCGTTGGAACGGCGTGTCCCGGTCCGCACGGAGGAGTTCGTGGTCGCCGGTGATGCGTTGTGGGTGCGGGAAGGTCTGGTCCAGGGCGGTCAGGAAGACGCCGCCCTTGCTGCCGCCGCTGCTGGTGCCGTTGCCGCTGAGGTCGCGCACCGCGCCCTTCGGCCGGATCCGGCCCGCGTAGAAGACCTCCGGCCGTGCCCCGCCGATCGCGCTGCGCGGCTCCATCCGGTGCGGCGCGAGGACGTAGAGCCCCAGCGCCTGCGGCGTCCTGGCGAGGCGGGACAGCCGCATGGGGTAGACGAGCCGGTCGCTGGCGAAGGACAGCCGCAGCGGATCGAGGGTGCCGGTCAGTCGGTGGTGCCGTTCGGCGGGGGCCAGGCGGATCGCCACGTACTCCCAGCGCTGCGCCACGTAGGGGCGCAGTTCGGTCGCCAGTGACCTGGGGAGGCGGAAGCCCTGGGACCTGAGCCAGTCGCGCAGCGCGCCGGGGTCGGTGGCGGTCAGCCGGGCGACGTCGAAGGGGCCCAGGCGCCCGCGGCCGACCACCCCGACCGCCGGGCGGTCCGCACCGGGCGGTGGCGGGGCTGCGGCGCCGTCCGTGGCCTGGAACGGCCAGTCGCCGCTCCGCGGCAAGAAGTAGTGGCGCTGCTCGACGGCCGGTTCGGTCAGCGTGGCGAGCTGGTCGAAGAGTTCCGGGTCGCCCAGCTCGACCGTGGCCCGGTGCGGTACGGGCATGATCCACGCGGCGTCCGGCGCGGTGCCGTCCACCGTCAGGCTCATCACGATCTGCTCGGTCTTCCCGTCCCAGTGGACCGCGGAGGTCTCCCGGTTCACCGCCATGGTGGTCTTCGGGTCGTGCACCATCGCACCGCACCCGCAGGCGTACGCCGGCCTGGCCAGCGACACCAGCTGTACGGCCAGCAGCATCAGCACCACCAGCAGCACCCGCCGTCGCCCACGGGTCCGCGCCATGGTGGCCGTGCCCGCCGCCGTCCCCGTACCCATGCGGGCAACCGCGCCCTGAGCCGCGCCCATCGTTCTCCCCCGTTCGCCGTTCACGGTTCGCCGTTCGGCATTCACGGTTCACCGCTCGCCGATCATGCGACCGGCAGCGACACAGACGGCGATGGCGGTACGGCCGGTTCCCCTTTTCGGGGATGGGGGCGGGGCTCCGGGGGGCCGGGGATGGGGCCGGGGCTCCGGGGGCGGCACGCGCCGGACGGCGGCCTGACGGCCGTCCGGCCGGGGACCTCCGCAGATCCCCGGCCCGGACAGGACGGGCGCTAGCGGGCCGCCGAGCCCTCCGTGGCCGTCTGGAGGCTCGTACGGCCCGTACGGCCCGTACGGCCCGTACGCAGCGCCTCCGCCTCCGCCTCCGTCTCGACGGCCGGCGGGGAGCCGGGCAGCGGCCTGCCGGCGCTCTCCGACATCAGCAGTACGGCGATGCCGCCGATCACGGCCGCCGCCATCATGTAGTAGGCGGGCATCATCTTGTTGCCGGTCGCGCCGATCAGGGCGGTCACCACCAGCGGCGTCGTACCGCCGAAGAGCGACACGGAGACGTTGAAGCCGATCGACAGCGAGCCGTAGCGCACCTTGGTCGGGAACAGCGCGGGCAGCGCGGACGGCATCGACGAGGTGAAGCAGACCAGCAGCAGGCCGAGCGCGGCCATGCCCAGCCCGATGGCGAGCAGGGACCCCTGCCGGATCAGCAGCAGGGCCGGCACGGACAGCACCAGGAAGCCGAGGCAGCCCGCGGCGATGACCGGACGGCGGCCGAAGCGGTCGGAGAGCCGGCCGGCGAACGGCTGGACGCACATCATCAGCACCATCACCGCGAGCACGACCAGCAGCCCGTGGGTCTCGTCGTACTTCAGCTCCGAGGTCAGATAGCTCGGCATGTACGACAGCAGCATGTAGTCGGTGACGTTGAAGACCAGCACCAGGCCGATGCACAGCAGCATCGCCCGCCACTGACCGAAGATCATCTCGCGCAGCCCGATCCGCTTCTCGGCCTCGCGGCGCGCCTTCTCCTTCGTCCGGGCCTCCTTCTCCAACTGGGCGAAGGCCGGGGTCTCTTCGAGCCGCATCCGCAGATAGAGGCCGATGATGCCCATCGGACCGGCGATCAGGAACGGGATGCGCCAGCCCCAGGAGTGCAGGTCCTCGGTGGACAGCAGCGCGGTCATCAGCGTGACCAGGCCGGCTCCGCCGACGTATCCGGCCAGCGTGCCGAACTCCAGCCAGCTGCCGAGGAATCCGCGCTTCTTGTCGGGCGCGTACTCGGCGATGAAGGTGGACGCGCCCCCGTATTCACCGCCGGTGGAGAAGCCCTGTACCAGGCGGGCGGCGAGCAGCAGGATCGGCGCGCCGACCCCGATGGAGGCGTACGACGGGATCAGGCCGATGGCGAAGGTGCCCGCCGCCATCATGATCATGGTGATGGCGAGGACCTTCTGCCGGCCGATCCGGTCGCCGAGCGGCCCGAAGACCATGCCGCCGATGGGGCGGACCAGGAACGCCGCCGCGAATGCGCCGAATGTCGACAGCAGCTGCGCGGTCGGATTCCCGGAAGGGAAGAAGACATGCCCCAGAGTGACCGCGATATAGCTGTAGACGCCGAAGTCGAACCACTCCATCGCATTGCCGAGCGCTGCCGCCGACACCGCACGCTTGACCATCGCGGGATCGACGACGGTCACCTCACCCGGTGTCGCCTCTCCCGGCTCCGCCGCGTTTTTCCGCAGTGGATCGGATACGGCGTCGGCATGCTTGCCGACGGGGTTGCGGGGTCCGGGTGCGACGGGGGACTGCGTCGGCACGTGTTCGCTCGCCTGCGCTTTCTTGGACGACTACATGACACCGCCCGCCGTGGAACAGCGGACAACGCCCGCCATGGAGTGACGGGCAAAAGTCGACCATAGGGGCAGAACGGATCATCACGGACAGTGCGCGGGCGACCGCGCAGTCGGGCGTATACCCGCTCCTTGCAGGGGAAACTCCCTTTCGCAAAGTAATTCGCGGGACTTAAGTCTGTGATCCATCTCGCGGCGATCTGCCGCAACCAATGCCGCATTGTGACGTGCCCCACGCATACCCTGCGGGCGTCCGCGTGCCTCGCGTAAAGGAATGGGGGCGGCGGCACACATCCGCGCTGTGATACCAAACCGCGCGGTACATATCCGAGCTGCGGAACGAACCCGCTAGCCCGCGCAGTGACGCGAAACGGCGCGGCGGCACCCTTCACCGCCGCGCCGATGTGGATCGTCGCGTTCCCTCAAGGATCGGTCATGTCGCGCTGCCCCGCCACTCGGGCGCCGCCCCGCAGGTGAGCGTCGGCCCCGCACCCCGGACCCGTCCGCGGCCCTGTCACGGCATCCACGCCTCGTACGACATGACCTCCCCCGAGGCGATCCGGAAGTCCGGGAGGGCCTTGGTGAAGGTGACCTCCCGGCCCAGCAGTTGGCCGCTGAGGGGGTCGAGGATCACCATCTGGCGGGTCGCGTTCGAGGCGCCGTCGGGACCGTCGTAGACATAAGCCTGCCCGCGCCGGCCCAGCCGGTCGGTGACCGCGCCCGCCGGACGCAGTCCGTCCGTGCCGGCCAGCATCCGGACGATCGCGGCCGTCTCCCGCGGCCCCGGTGTCCACTCCTGGCGGAACGAGTCGAGCGCCAGCAGCAGTTGGGGCGTGGCGGCGGTCCCGTCCGCTGCGCCGTACAGCGACGCCAGGTGCGCGCGCAGCGCCACCGGATCGGTCGGTGGCCTGGTACGCGCGGCCAGCCCGCCGTGCTGCGCGGCCGAGCCCGCCGGATAGCTCTTGCGGTGCAGGACCTTGCCGTCGCTGACGGTCCGCCAGCGGCCGCCGTCGTCGTGGATCACCGGGCGGCCGGGGTGCCGCGGATCGGTGGCCACGACCAGCTCCGAGCCGCTGCCGTCGGCGTTCCAGCGGGTGATGCGCTCCTCGGGGACGGTAACGGGCGGCGCGGCATCCGGGCCGGACTCCATGCTCATGTACCAGGTCTGCAGATGACTGCCCCGGCGCGGACCGTCCGCGGCCCCGGCCGTCCGCGCCCTCGCCTCCGCCCTGCGGGCGAGCTCGTCCAGCGATACGGGCGGCGCGTCGGAGTGCGGGACCAGCGCAGCCGGCGCGGCGGCCGCGGGGCTGCTGCCGGCGTCGGAGAAGGTGAAGGCCAGTATGGCGAAGAGGGCGAGCACCGCGGCTTCGGCCCGCAGCACCAGGCGGCGCCCGGCCCGCCTGGTGCGCGTGCTGTGCAGCAGACGGGAGAGGTCGCGTTCGGCGCGGGCGCCCAGCGGGCGGTCCCGCCAGGGGCCCTCACCGGCCGGTACGGGGTTGGCCGCGCGCAGCAGATCCAGTTCGTCACTCATCGCCGTCGGTCCCGTCCGTCATCATTGCCGTCGCCTCCTGCTCGTAGGGACACGGTCATCCGCGTACGGTCGATCTCGGCGCGCAGGCGCCGGCGCGCCCGGTGCAGCCGCATGGCCGCCGCGCTCTGGCCGCAGCCGAGGGTCACCGCCAGCTCCTCGACGGTCAGTTCCTCCCAGGCCGTCAGCCGCAGGACCTCCTGGTCGGCGGGGGAGAGGCGGGCCAGCACCTCGTGCACCCAGGAGCCGGGCCGCTCGGTGTCCGGGCTGTCCACGGTCTGCCGCTGGTGCGCCGCCTCGTGGTTGCCGAGCCGGTGCAGCAGCCGCCGGTAGCGGCCCAGGCCGCGCACCGTATTGGCCAGGCAGTTGCGGGCCACCCCGTAGAGCCAGGGCAGCGGAGCGTCGGGAAGCTCGGAGCGGCGTCTCCAGGCTATGGAGAAGACCTCCGCGACCACTTCCTCGACGTCGTGTGCCTGCCCGTCCAGCCGCCGCGCCACGAAGCGGCTGACCGCCCAGTAGTGCGCGCGATAGGCCTCGGCGAAGGCGTCGTCCGTGCTCATGAACCCTTGGTGTCCGGCATGTCCCCGATCTTCACACCCTCTTCGGGTGAGACTTCACACCCGGTCAGAGCGGCCCTGCGCCCCCGTAGGCGGTGAGGTTCGCGGCGGCTCCGGACACGTACGGGACATGAAGCTCCCCGTGAAGTGGTTGACGACCACCGACCACAAGACGATCGGCACGCTCTACCTGGTCACCGCCTTCGCGTTCTTCTGCGTCGGCGGGCTGATGGCTCTGGTGATGCGTGCCGAACTGGCCCGTCCCGGCCATCAGATCCTGTCGAACGAGCAGTTCAACCAGGCGTTCACGATGCATGGCACGATCATGCTGCTGATGTTCGCCACCCCGCTGTTCGCCGGTTTCGCGAACTGGATCATGCCGCTGCAGATCGGCGCACCCGATGTCGCCTTTCCCCGGCTGAACATGCTCGCCTACTGGCTCTACCTCTTCGGTTCGCTGATCGCGGTCGGCGGATTTCTGACGCCGCAAGGGGCCGCCGACTTCGGCTGGTTCGCCTATGCACCGCTCAACGATGCCGTGCATTCCCCCGGAATCGGTGCCGATATGTGGATCATGGGTCTGGCCTTCTCCGGTTTCGGCACGATCCTCGGTTCGGTCAACTTCATCACGACGATCATCTGCATGCGG